>JAJTCR010000369.1 GCA_021325695.1 Steroidobacteraceae bacterium
GGCAGGTCGTCGTTGCTCCAGGTGAGCGGGTTGATGCCGAGCCGGATTGACGACGTCACCTCCGGCCTCGCTGTGCTTCGTAACGTCGGCGGGCTTCGCGCACCGGCTCGGCAGCCGAGGTCTCCGCGACCGGACCGTCCCACCACTCCCCACCGGCGCTTGTGGAGCGTTCCGGGTCCGTATCGATCACCACGACGGCCGTGCGCGACGCGGCGCGGGCGCGCAACAGTGCTTCGCGCAGCGCTGCGATGCCCGACACCTTCTCTGCCACCGCGCCGAGTGCGCGTGCGTGCGCCGCGAAATCGATCGCCGGCGCCGCGGGACTCGCCGGGTCGCCGAGCAGGTTGCCGTGCGGGGCGCCCCCGCAGGCTTGCTGCAGCCGGTGGATGCAGCCGAAGCCGCGGTTGTCGAGCACGACGATTACGAGCTTGAGCCCGAGCGCGATCGACGTCGCGATCTCCGAATTCATCATCAGGTAACTGCCGTCGCCGACCAGCACGACGACTTCGCGGTCGGGGCGGGCGAGCTTGACGCCCAGCCCTCCGGCGATCTCGTAGCCCATGCAGGAGTAGCCGTACTCGACGTGGTAGTGACCGGGCCCGGCGGCGCGCCAGAGCTTGTGCAGTTCGCCCGGCAGGCCGCCTGCGGCGCAGACGACGGTGCCGGCGGGGCCGAGCCAGTCGTTGACCGCGCCAAGGACCTCCGCATCCGAAGGCAAGTCGGTGCCGCGGTCGCCAACGGCCTCGGCAACGGTCGCGCGCCAGGCGTCGCAGGCCTCGGCGCAGCGTCCCGTCCACGCGGGATCGGGTGCGTGTTGGTCGTTGGCGCGCAACGACGCGAGTTCCTCGAGCGTGCGCAACGCGTCGCCCTGCAACGCCAGCGCTCCGTACTTGGCGGCATCGTGGCGTCCGACGTTGATCGCAACCACCGGTCGCCCGGCGTTCCGGAACAGGGCACCCGAGCCCGTCGTGAAGTCCTGCAGCCGCGTACCGACGAGCAGCAGCAGGTCGGCTTCCGCGGCGAGACGGTTCGCGGATTCCGCGCCCGTGACGCCGATCGCGCCCGCGTTCCATGGATGGTCGTGAGCGAGCGCGCCCTTCCCCGCCTGCGTTTCGGCCACGGGGATGCCAAAGCGCGTCGCGAACCGCGCGAGCGCGTCGCAGGCCCCCGAGTAGTGCACGCCGCCGCCTGCGATCGCCAGGGGCCGTCTGGCGCCCCGCAGCCATTCGACGGCCCGCACCAGCCGCGCCGGGTCGGCTCCTGCTCGCGGCACGTCGACCAGTCGCCGCTCGAAGAACGTCTCCGGATAGTCCCACGCTTCCGCCTGCACGTCCTGCGACAGCGCGAGCGTGACCGGGCCGCAGTCGGCCGGGTCCGTGAGCACGGACATCGCCTGGGGCAGCGCGCGCAGCAATTGCTCCGGCCGCGTGATGCGGTCGAAGTAGCGCGACACCGGACGAAAGCAGTCGTTCGCCGACACGGTCGCGTCGCCGAAGTCCTCGACCTGCTGCAACACAGGATCGGGCGCGCGGCTCGCGAAGACGTCCCCGGGCAGCAGCAGCACCGGCAGCCGGTTGACGTGCGCCACCGCCGCCGCGGTCACCATGTTCGTCGCGCCGGGGCCCACCGACGACGTGCATGCCATGATCCGGCGGCGCCGGTGCGTCTTGGCGTACGCGATGGCGGCGTGCGCCATCGCCTGCTCGTTGTGGGCGCGGTAAGTGGGGAACCGGTCACGCACGGCGCTCAACGCCTCGCCGAGCCCGGCGACATTGCCATGGCCGAAGATCGCGAACACGCCCTGGACGAACGGGACTTCGTCTCCGTCGACGACGATGCGCTGCGCCATCAGGTAGCGCACGAGCGCCTGCGCCATCGTGAGTCGCACGGTGCTCATGCCGCTGCGGCGCGCGCCGCGCGCCACGCGCCGATCAGGCGCGTGTAATTGTCGGCGATGGTCGCGACGGCGGCCTCGTCGTCGAGCGTGCCGCCGAACCAGTCGCGGGCCGTCGTGCCGAAGATGCTGCGGCCCACCGCAAAACCGCGACAGATCGGCGTCGCCGCGGCGTCGGCAAACGAGCGAACGAGGTCCGGTTCGGGCGCGTCGAGTCCGAGCAGCAGCACGCCGTTGCACCACGGGTCCCGGGTCGCAATGACCTGTGCGAGCGCTCGCCAGGAGGCCGGCGACTGCGGCTCGAGTTTCCACCAGCCCGGGGCGATGCCCAAGTTGTACAGCCGCGTGAGGGCGCGTGCCGTGGTGTGCTCGTCGCAGGGCAGGCCGTTCGCGGTGGTGATCAGTTCCAGCAGCAGTTCGCGCTCCAGCGTCACGCAGTCACCGTGCAGCGCGGCGAGGCGTCTTTCCTGGTCGCGCCGGAACTCACGCGGGTCGTCCGGGTGATAGAACGCGAGACATTTCACGACCTGCCCGGCGGGCCAGTCGCGGAGCGCGAGCCCCGGATCGTCGCTCGGTTCGAATCGCAGCGGCCGCGATCCGGGCAGTTCGACGGGCCGGCCGGTCCAGACGCCGCGGTGCGTGAAGCGCTCGAGCGCCGCGGCGCCGTGGCGTTCGTCGACGATCACGCCGAGACAGGCATCGCCGTCGCGCGTGGCGACGCGCTCCACCGCACGGGCGACGAGGTCCTTGAACTGGGCGATCCGCGCGGCGGGTGCGCCCGACTGGCCGGCCAGCGCCTCGAACTGCCGCCGGTGGTCGAACGCGAGCACGTGCAGTTCCGCACGTGGCCGTCGGGTCGTCGTGGCGCGGTGGAGATGCGCAATGTGCTCGTCGTGGTCGGGTCGTCGCAGCGTTGCGGCGACCTGCAGGTACGCGTCGAGCTCGACGCGTGACGGCATCGCCGGTGAGCAGCCGTGACGACTCACCACGAGCGCGCCGCAGGCATTGCCGAGTTCGGCACAGCGGTCCCACGGTTCACCGGCGAGCCAGCCTGCCAGCAACCCGCTCAGGAAGGCGTCGCCGGCGCCGAGCACGTTGAACGGCTCGATCGGAAATCCCGCCACCACGCGCGGTTCGACGCCG
>JAJTCR010000370.1 GCA_021325695.1 Steroidobacteraceae bacterium
TCCGTGTAGTTGCCGATGTCCGGTACGCGCACGTCGACGAGCGGGTTCGTGGCCACGTCGCTCACCTCCGCTCAGACCGTCACCGGGTTGGGCTTCTCGGGATCGATGCCGAACGCCTCGAGGGCCCTGCGCACCGTACCCCGGTCGAGTGCACCCTCGTCGACGAGCGCCTTGAGCGCGGCCACGACGACGTAACGGTGGTCCACTTCGAAGAAATGCCGCAGCGCCGCGCGTGAATCGCTGCGGCCGAACCCGTCGGTGCCGAGAACGTGGTACGAGCCCGGCACCCACTGCCGGACCTGGTCCGGCACGAGTCGCATGTAATCCGTCGCCGCCACGAACGGGCCCTGCTGCTCGCCGAGCAGCTGCCGCACGTACGGCACGCGCGGCGCCTGCTCGGGGTGCAGCAAGTTCCAGCGCTCGACGTCCAGCGCCTCGCGCCGCAACTCCGAGAAGCTCGTCGCACTGAACACGTCCGCGGCGACACCGTATTCCTTCTCGAGCACCTCGGAGGCCTTGATCACTTCGCGCAGGATCGTGCCGGACCCGAGCAGGTTCACCCGAACCTTGCCCCTACCCCCCTGCCTGAGGCGATACAGGCCCTTGAGAATGCCGTCGCGCGCCGCTTCAGGCATCGCCGGCTGCGCATAGTTCTCGTTCATGCACGTGATGTAATAGAACACCGACTCCTGCTCGCCGTACATCCGGCGCAGGCCGTCCTGCACGATCACGGCGAGCTCGTACGCGAACGTCGGATCGTAGGCGATGCAGTTCGGGATCGTCGTCGCGACAAGCTGGCTGTGGCCGTCCTGGTGCTGCAGGCCCTCGCCGGCGAGCGTCGTCCGGCCCGCCGTGCCGCCGATCAGGAAACCGCGCGTGCGCATGTCGCCCGCGGCCCAGGCGAAATCGCCGACGCGCTGGAACCCGAACATCGAGTAATAGATGTAGAACGGCACCATGTAGACGCCGTGGTTCGCGTACGACGTTCCCGCCGCGATCCAGCTGCACATCGCGCCGCCTTCGTTGATGCCTTCCTCGAGGATCTGGCCCTTCTTGTCCTCGCGGTAGTACAGCAGCTGGTCCGCGTCCTGCGGCGTGTAGAGCTGGCCCATCGACGAGTAGATGCCGATCTGGCGGAACATGCCCTCCATGCCGAACGTGCGCGCCTCGTCCGGGATGATCGGGACGATGTGCTTGCCGATGCTCTTGTCCTTGATCAGCAGGCCGAGCAGCCGCACGAACGCCATGGTCGTGGAAATCTCGCGGTCACCCGACGCCTCGAGCAGCGGCTTGAAGACCTCGAGCGGCGGCACCTCGAGCGGCGGCGCGCTCACCTTGCGCTGCGGCAGGTAACCGCCGAGCGCCGAGCGCCGCTCCTGCAGGTAGTTGAGCTCCTCGCTGTTCTGCGCCGGCCGGTAGTACGGCACCTGCGTGATGTCCTGGTCGGAAACGGGGATGTTGAAACGGTCGCGGAACTCCCGCAGCGCCGCGTCGTTGAGCTTCTTCTGCTGGTGCGTGATGTTCTGGCCTTCGCCGGCTGCGCCCATGCCGTAACCCTTGACGGTCTTCGCGAGGATGACGGTGGGCTGGTCCTTGTGCTCCGTCGCCGCGCGATAGGCGTTGAAGACCTTGCGCGCGTCGTGGCCGCCGCGGTTGAGGCGCCAGATGTCCTCGTCCGACATGTTGGCGACCATTTCCTTGAGCTCGGGATACTTGCCGAAGAAGTGCTCGCGTGTGTATGCGCCGCCCTTGGCCTTGTAGTTCTGGTACTCGCCATCGACGCATTCCATCATGAGCCGGCGCAGCAGGCCCTTGGTGTCCTTCTGCAGCAGCGGATCCCAGCGCGAGCCCCACAGCACCTTGATCACGTTCCAGCCGGCGCCGAGGAACGCGGCCTCGAGCTCCTGCACGATCTTGCCGTTGCCGCGCACTGGCCCGTCGAGGCGCTGCAGGTTGCAGTTGATGACGAAGACGAGGTTGTCGAGCTTTTCGCGCACCGGCATCGTGATCGCGCCGAGCGACTCCGGTTCGTCCATCTCGCCGTCGCCGAGAAAGGTCCAGACCTTGCGGTCGCTCGGCGGCACGATGCCGCGGTGCTCGAGGTAACGGATGAAGCGCGCCTGGTAGATCGCCATCATCGGCCCGAGGCCCATCGACACCGTCGGGAATTGCCAGAACTCCGGCATCAGCCACGGGTGCGGATACGAGGACAGGCCGCCGCCACCGACCTCTTCGCGGAACCGCCGCAAGTGATCCTCGGTGAGACGCCCCTCGAGGTAAGCACGCGCGTAGATGCCCGGCGCCGAGTGCCCCTGGATGAACACCATGTCGCCGGGGTGCCGGTCGCTCGGTGCACGCCAGAAGTGGTTGAAGCCGACCTCGTACAGCGTCGCCGCCGAGGCATAGGAGGCGATGTGGCCGCCGAACTCGGAACTCTGGCGGTTGGCCTGCACGACCATCGCCATCGCGTTCCAGCGCAGGTAGGCCTCGAGGCGCCGCTCGAGTGCGCGATCGCCCGGATAGGGCTGCTCCTGGCCGGGCGAGATGGTGTTGACGTAAGCCGTGTTCGGCTTGAACGGCAGGTACGCACCCGAACGTCGCGTGAAGTCGATGACTCGCTCGAGCAGGTACTGCGCCCGCTCCGCACCGTGCGTCTTCAGGACGGAGTCGATGGATTCGAGCCATTCCCGGGTCTCGGCCGGGTCGGCATCCTCGATCTTCGAAGCGTCGAACATTCGCTGGCTCTCCGGCCCGCTTCGCGCGAACGGGCATCCGCGCGATTCCGGGCGTGGTGAATTGCCGTGCACCCCCTGCTAGCATTGCCGGCCGCGCATGGGCGCGGCCCGGCCGCCATGCCGCGGCAGAAACAGGCCCGCAATGATCCGGCCCACCTCGGGCAGGGTCAAGGCAAGAAGCATCTCGCTCGCAGAACCTCGCATGATTGCAACGCTTCCACCGCAGAATCCCGTTCGCGTCACGACCGGCGCGGCCGCCATTTCCGAAACCTCGCTGGCGAAGGCCGACGCGGTGG
>JAJTCR010000371.1 GCA_021325695.1 Steroidobacteraceae bacterium
AGGCATCCGAGACGCTGCACGCGCTCGCCGCGTGGGTCCCGGCGCGCGTGACCGCCGCGCTGTACGGACTGGCCGGAAGCCTGGACGACGCGCTCAAGGAATATCGCGTGCTGATGGAGCAGCCCTCGCACGGCTGGCGCAGCCACACCTGGGCGGTGCTGGCCGAAGTCGCCTCGGGCTCGATCGAGTTCGAGACCGAGGACGGCGCCAGCGTCGAGCCCGCGACGCTCGAACTGGCCGCAAGGGAAGTCGTGCACCTGCAGTTCCGCGCGCTGATGATCCTGCTGGCGTTCGTCGCGATCTTCGCGACCGGCGATTTCCTGTCATGAAGCCCGGTGCCGTGTCGCGCGCCGTCGCGGCGCTGCTGTTGCTGTTCGCGATCGTTCCCGCCGCGCAGGCCGCGCGCGTGGTGGCGCTCGCGCCGCACCTGGCCGAACTGGTGTGCGCTGCCGGCGCCTGCGATCAGCTGGTCGGCGTCGTCGAGCACAGCGACTACCCCGAGCGCGTGCGCGCGTTGCCGCGCGTGGGCGATGCGCACGCCGCCAACGCCGAGGCGGTTCTGGCGCTGCGCCCGGACCTGATCGTGGTCTGGGAGGGCGGCACGCCCGCAAACACCATCGCGCGCCTCGAGAAGCTGAAGCTGCGCGTGGAGCGCATCCGCGTGCGCTCGCTCGACGACGTCGGCCTGGCCTTGCTGCGGCTGGGCGCGCTGCTCGGCACCGAGGATGCGTCGTGCGCCGCACAGAAGCGCTACGCCGACGCGGTCGACGGCCTGCGTACACGCTATGCCGATGCCGTGCCGATCGACGCGATGTACCAGCTCGAACCGGACCCGGTGTTCACCGTCAACCGCGATTCGCCGATCAGCGAGGCGTTCGCCGTGTGCGGCGCGCGCAACGTCTTCGGGGATTACGGCCGGATTGCCGGTCCGGTGGGTCGCGAATCGGTGATCGCCGCCAATCCCGGCGCGATCGTGTTCGGCCGGCAGGACGACGTCGAGGGCATCCGTCGCGGCTGGCTGCGCTTTCCGCAGATGCGCGCCGTGCGCGCGAACAACCTCATCGCGATCGACGCCGATCAGCTGGCGCGCGCGACCCCGCGCATGGCGCAAGGCATCGCGCAGCTGTGCGAGGTGCTGGATGGCGCGCGCAAGCGGCTCGAGGCGCTGCGGTGAGGGGCCCGGCGCGCTACGGCCGATCGTGCTTCCACGACGCTTCGGTCGCGCCATCCGCACGACCGAGCACCCGAGCGACCACGAACAAATAATCCGACAGCCGGTTGAGCAGCTTCATGACCGGCGCGTTCACCGGCTCGACCGCGTGCAGCGCCCACACCGCGCGCTCGGCACGACGCGCGACGGTTCGCGCGACGTGGCACGCGGCCGTCGCCGGACTGCCGCCGGGCATGATGAAGTCCTTGAGCGGCGGTAGCGTCTCGATGAGATCGGCCAGCGCCTGGTCGAAGCCGAGTACGTCGTCGTCCTTGACCAGCTGCCCGCCCGGCCACGACAGCTCGCCGCCGAGGTTGAACAGCAGCTGCTGCGTGCTGGTGAGCTTGGTGCGGACCTCGTCGGGCAGCGTATGCGTGAGCACGACGCCGATCTGCGAGTTGAGCTCGTCCACGTCGCCCATCGCGCACACGCGAAGGTGCTGCTTGGGCACGCGCGAGCCGTCGGTCAGGCCGGTGGTGCCGGCATCACCGGTGCGCGTCGCGATCTTGCTGAGTCGATGTCCCATGGGGGTCGTCTTTTCCGTTGCGTCACCAAGCATAGGACAGCGTGAGGCGGCCGTTGGCTCCCGGCGACGGGTAGTACGCCGGAACTTCCTCCGGAATGAAGTCCGGCGGCGGGAACAGCGTGACGCTGCCGCCGTACTCGGTGTAGTCGCGGTCGAACACGTTGTTGACGCGCAGGCGCACGGCCCACGGCCCGTGCGTCCAGCGAACGCTGGTGTTGACCAGCCCGTATCCGCCCATGTCGTCGAGCGTGTTGTCGAAATCGCCGCCGAAGGGGCGCTGCCCGATGCCCTGGAATTCGAGGAACAACTCCCAATCCGCCATGGCCTGCCAGGTCGCCGACACCGACCCTTGCGCGTTCGCCACCAGCGGCACGTCATTGCCCTTGAACGCGCCGCTGCGCACTTCGGTGTCGACGTAGCGCGCCGAGGCGGCCACCGTGAGCCGGGGCAGCAGGGGCCAGCGCACGCCCAGCGTCGCGCCATCGCGGCGCGTTCGATCGAGGTTGATGTTCAGGAAGTTGACGCTGTCGAAGACGATCTCGTTCTTCAGATCGAGACGATAGGCCGACAGGTCGATCGCGACCGCACCGATGTGCCACTCGCCACCGATTTCCTTCGACCAGCCGGCCTGCGTGTCGAGCAGCACCGAGGCCGGTCCGCCGAAGGGAACGGCCGACGTGATCTCGTCGATCTTCGCGTAGCGGAAATTGCGGTCGCCGCGCACGTACAGGCGCAGCGAGTCGATCGGACGCCAGGCCAATCCCGCGCCTCCGCCGATCCGGTGATCGCCGTAGTTCTCACCTTCGGTGAAAGTGAAATCGTCACGCACCTCGCCATCCAGGTCCGAATAGCGCGCGCCTGACGTCACCTCCAGCCGTCCAGGCAGCGGCACCGTGATCTGCGAGTAGCCGTCGAGCTGATCCTGACGCCCTCGCGATTGGCCGATGGGCGAGACCAGGATGTAGTCGCCGCGCTGCGCGTCGGCCCCGAGCGTGAGCGTGCCCTCGCCCCAGGGCGTGGCGATCGCCCGCGTCACGCGCGGATTGAACGAGCCCTGCTTGCGATCCTGGATCGAATCGTCCGACGACGCGCCGCTGACGAAGCTGATGCGGAAGTTGCCGTCGGTGCGCCGCCACGTGCCTTCGGCCAGCGCGCGCCATGCGCCGAAGGTCTGCTCGGCTCCGATCCGATAGCTCTGCGTCAGCGTGTCGGAATAGTCGGTGGCGAACTGCGGCAGCACCTGGCGACGATCCTCGCGCACGTCGTCGGCGAACAGCGCGCCGGGCGTCAGGCGGGTGTCGTTGTGGTCGCGGTAGTTGTCGGACTCGCGTGTCTCGCCGCTCAGGCGCCAGCCGAAATCGCCGATGCGATCACCCAGTCGCGCGCGCACGCCGAAAGCGTCGTAGCTGCCGCCGTCGGCCTCGATTGCATACGTTCGCTTGCCCGGCGTGCGCGTGATGATGTTGATGACGCCGCCGACGGCCTGATCGCCGTACAGCGCGCCGCCGCTGCCCTGCAGGATCTCGATGCGCTCGACGTCCTTGAGCGGAATGCTGTTGAGATCGGCGGGCGTGATGTCGGTGTTGTTGAGCCGACGGCCGTCGACCAGCACGAGCGTATTGGCGTTGGCGGTGTCGCCGAAGCCGCGCGCGTCGACCGTCGCGCGAGAGCCGTCGCCGTACAGGTCGTTGACCTGCACGAAGCTGGTCAGGCGCAGCACCTCGGTGATGTGCGAGGCGCCGCTGGACCTGATCTGCTCCTGGTCGATCACCACCACGCCGGCCGGCGCGAGATTGCGCTCCTGCGGCGTGCGCGTGCCGATCACCACGACGGTGGGCAGCGACGTGGACGCCGCCGCCACTTCGATCGGGGCCGCGGGTTGGGCGACGGCCAGCGTCGCAGGCAGCCCGAGGGCGAGCAGCAGGGGTGCGCCGCCGGCGCGGACGAGGGTGTGGCGTTTCATGTCGGGCTCCCGCGTCCACGTCCCCGTGGCCGCAACCGATGAGATGCTTGCAATGCCGGCTCGCGCCGGGTCTGTGCAGGCCGGTCTCCGGGCTCATGGGCGATTCAGTGGCGCCTTCCCGGGTTCGTTGTTCGAACCCAGTGGCGTGTGGCCACGTCTTCCCAATTACCGTTGCGGGGGCAGCGTCCGCTTTGCACGGACTTCCCGTTTAATGCCGCGTCGCTCGCGTTCTACGTCGATCGTTACGGCACACCTGCGCCCGCCATGGTACGCGTTCGACCGGCGCGCGGCAGTGGCGCGCCCGGTCATGCGACGCGAGAGATTTGGCGACCCTACCCCTGCGGTGGGGGCGCGAGCGTCGACAGCGGCCAGCGCGGCGTCGTGAACAGCGGTCCGTCCGGTGGACGTCCTTC
>JAJTCR010000372.1 GCA_021325695.1 Steroidobacteraceae bacterium
GAATCGCGTGACCGTGCCGGGATGGAAATAGGCCCAGGCGCCGCCGCTGAACGGATCCCGGGTCCAGGAATGCTGCCCGGTGACGGTCAACGCTCCCTTGGCGGCCGGCCGGATGCGTTCGATTTCGGCGACGACGTACCGCGCCGCAGCCTCGGAGCCGAGGCGATCGAGATGGTTGGCCGCCGCCCCGAAGGACGACACGACGAAGCTCGACACCTCGTCCGCGCTCGCGCCGTGATAGATCGCCGAGACGCGGCCGAGGTGTGAGTCCGTCCACATCGAGGGCTCCATGTCGTCGGTGTCCCAGAACGGACGCGAACAGTGCAGGGCCACCTGGTGGATTGCCTGGTGCGGCAGGGAGCGGATGGCGCGCGCCTGCATGCCGGTGACACCGGGCTCCAGGTCGATGTCGCGCAGGGTCGCGAACGGCAGCGCACAGATCGCGGCCTTCGCGGCGTACCGGTCGCCGTTGGCCGTGCGGACCTCGACGCCGGTCGCATCGTGGCGTACCGCCTCGACCACTTGTCCGAAACGGATCTCGCTCCGCAGCGACTTCGCCATCGCCTCGGGGATTCGCGCGTTCCCGCCGCGGGCCTGCAACATCACGGGCTTCGCATCTTTCTGCAGTTTCGTGAACGCGGAGACGTACGCCATCATGAGCGCCGAGACGTCGCGCGCGTTCATGCCGTAGGTCGGGATGGTGTCGTAGGCGAGCCCGATGATGTCGTCGGTGGCGCCTTGGGCCCGCAGGAAGTCCCGCATCGACACGTCCAGCGCCGCATTGGCGGGCGCGTACCACTGCTCGATCGACTCCAGCGGGTTTTCCTGGCTCGTCAGCATCGGCACGTACTGCCACGGCATCATTTCACGCAGCGCGGGCGGGAACGGGTTGCGCGGCGAGTCGGGCCACTCCTTGCGCGAGACCGGCTTGCCGTCGAGCACGAGCGTGTATCCCACGTGGCGCGCGAGTCGCGGGACCTGGTCCTCCAGTTCGACGCCAAGACGCTCGGCGAGCGCCATCAGGCGCCGGTAATCGCCGTAGATGATGTTGGCGCCCGCCTCGGGGGCGCCCTGCGTCCCCGAGAACGTCAGCACCTTGCCCCCGACGCGGTCCCGGCCCTCGAGCACCACCGTCCTGAAGCCGGCGCGCTCGAGCTGGAGCGCGGCCATCAGGCCCGACAGGCCGGCACCGATCACGACGACGTCCGCGGTGTCCTGGGCCGCCCACGCGCGCCGTCCCGGCAACGCGGCCAGGCCCACGATCGTCGTGGTGCTGCGCAGGAAATCTCGACGTGTCGTGGTCATTGGCGTGCGCCTCCGGACCGAGTACGGCGGGGCCGTGAATCAATTCCTGGATTGGACCGGTCATGCCGTGCACCGGCAAGCAGGTATTTCTACGTGTGCCCGTCGCCGCGTACATCGGGAGACGACGCCGAAGCGGCTCGGACGGACGGGTGCGCGCATAATGCGTCGGATGTCCTCGCCGCTGCAGCCCTGCGCCGCCTGCGGATACCGCGTGCACGCGCCCGCGTCCGGCGACGGATCCGCGTGCCCGGTCTGCGGCTGGGTCGACGACTTCGAACAACTCGTGCATCCAGACCTGGGATATGGCGCAAACGCGGGCCTCTGCCTGCGGCAGGCGCAGGCTCGCGCGGCACAGCGTCTGGCCGACGACCCGGGGCGGTCCGCGGGGTTCGAGCGCGATGCGCGATGGCGACCGTTGCGAGCCGACGAGACGCCTCCGGCCGATCCGGCGGGCCCGTCGTCGCCGGTGTGCTACGTGGGAACGCCGGATCGCATCGACTTCGTGCCGTACTGGCGGCGTGGCTGGGCGGGGAGCAGCTGAGCGGTCAGGCGAAGACACCCACCGTCTGGTGGCTCACGGAGTAAGCGTGGCCGTCGGCTCCGTACAGCACGGACGTCTGGCTCAGGTAGCCGTCGGTGCCGGCGCGCACGTGCGTATCGATCATGCACCAGCCATGCAGGTCGAGGTGCGCCGGGTCGCGCAGCACCTCGAGCATCCAGCTCAGGGAGCTCGCGGGCGCGGGCGTGGTCAGCATCGACAGCACCGGCGTCGGGATCACGTCCGCGAGCGCGAGCAACGCGTCCTCCGCGCCGCACTCGCGGTCGCGCAGCCGGGCGTAGATCGTCGAATGAGGTTCAGTGTCGCCCGAGAACGGCGGATTGCCGACCGCCCAGCGCAACTCGAAGTGCTGCGTGAAAGCCGGTGCACGCTGTGGCGACAGGACCACGTGCATGACCTCCTCGGGACGCTTGCCCGGGTCGGGAGCCGGCAGTTCGTGGACGAACTGCGAGACGCGCGGGCTGCCGAACATGCCGACCGCGGTGCAGGCGACGCCCCCCGCCTGGCGAAGGTCGCAGCGTGCGTGCGTGATGGACCGACCGCGTCGCAGCAGGTCCGGTTGCAGCGCGACTGGTTCGCCGCCGGCCAACGGACCCACGAACGTCATCTGGACCGACCGCAGCGGCAAGGCCCGCCCGTCCGCGGGCATCGACGCACGCATGCCACGCACGGCCAGGGCCATCTGCATCCCGCCGAACACCGTGCGGCCCTGCAGCCAGTCCGGTGGCACTACGACGTGCAGACGACCATCGCTCGCGACGTCGACCGCCGCGAGCACGCGGGAGAACTCGGTGGTCATCGCCGGATTTTAGGGCCTGTTAACACTCATTGGCATGAGCTGCGACGATCCATGGGAGTCCAGCGCCAGGCGCGACGACCGCCGTGCACTTTATGTACACAAGTGGAGGAGCAACAACGCGCTGGACTGCCATGGATCGTCCCATCGAAGGATATTCGATCATTATCGGGTGCCTCTCCAATCGCCTGCTGCTGCGTTACAAAGCTTGCCAATATCGACATATTGGCTGCGCTTTGCGCCTTGCCGCAGGCGATTGGAGAGGCACGCAGCCCATGACTATGAGTGTTGGCAGGCCCTAGCGAAGCCAGCGTTCGAGCGCCTCGCGCAGCAGTGCCGGGTCGATCGGCTTCGGCAGGAA
>JAJTCR010000373.1 GCA_021325695.1 Steroidobacteraceae bacterium
CTCGGGATGCGGCGTCAGCAGGATGTCGCAGGGGATCGAGGACAGGGTCGCGAAGCCGTGCTCGAAGTCCTGCACGCCGGTCGGGTAGGTCCGGCTGTTCGAATAGCGAAAGCCATCGGCGGAGATCGCGTTGAGGCTGTCGGCGTAGACCAGGTTCAGGCAGCGCTCGCCGTCGCGCCCGGTTTCGCACGACCGCCAGCTCCAGCTCGTGCCGCCGGGCGTGTGGCCGCCGGTTGCATGCGCGGTCAGCGCCAGCGGGCCGACGCGCACGACCTCGCCATCGGCGACGATGCGCACCTTCACCGCCACCGGCGTGATGGCGCCGACCACACCGAACTGCGGGTCATCAGGTCCCGAGCGTCCACTTTCGAGCACCGGTGCGCTCGCCTGCCTCGCCGCCACGGCGGCCCCGCTCATGCGCTGCAGGTCGGCGATGGCGCCCGCGTGGTCGAAGTGCACGTGCGAGTTGAGGATCAGCCGGACATCGTCGAGCCGGAACCCGAGGGCGCGGATGTTCGCCGCGATCATCCCGGCGTTCTGCCCCATCGGCGCGTCGATCAGGACATGCCCTTCGTCGGACGTGACGAGAATCGCGCTGAGCCCCCGTGACCCAACGTAGTAGGCGTTGCCGAAGATCCTGACCGGCGCCTGCGGGGCCACCCAGGCCTCCTGCCCCTGGGCATGCGCGTACGCGGCGAGCGCGAGCACGGCGCAGGCGAGCAGCAGTCGGCGCACGTCAGCGGGCCGGCCGGACGCCGGAGATCTCGGCCCGGCGCAGCGATTCGCCCACCAGCGTCATCGTTTCAGGCGCCGCGATGAAGCGGTTGATCTCGGCCAGCAGGGCGGCCGCGCCCTTGCGGACGACCATCGCCTGCGGGATGGTGGAGAAGTTGTCCGGCAGCACGCGGACCCGTGGGTCGGTTTTCGCCGTGTCCTCCATCCGCTGCCGGTTGGCGGCGAACGCCTGGATTTTCCCCGCCACGAGCATGGCCACGAGGTCGGCGTGGCGCGGCACCACGGCGACCGACTCGACGCGCGCCTGCCGCAGGTTCTGCGAGACCCACGCATGCTGGCTCTGGCCGCGGACGGCGCCCACGCGGTTGCCGGCGCCATCGACGTCGGCCGATCGCTGAATGGGTCCGGAGGCGAGCACGAGGTAGGCGTTGCCCATCAGCGCGTACGGCTCCGCGAAGTCCACCTGCGTGGCGCGCTCGCGCTCGTAGGCCAGGAAACCGACGTGCACGCGGCCCTCGCTCACCGCCGCCAGGACCGCGGCCGCGTTGGGCAGTGCCTGGATTTCGTAGCGGACGTTCAACCGTTTCGCCAGCGCCGGCATCAGGTCGCCGACGGGGCCCACAACCCGGTTCCCCTGGGGCGCCGGGCGCCCCTGCACCGGGTTGGTGCCGATGAAGGCGGCGCGCAGCACGCCCGAAGGCACCAGCCCCTGCGCTGGCAGACCGGCGACGGCCAGCCCCGCGGCGAGAATCGCGGCAAGCAGCGCGGGCATTAGAGGGCGGCCGCCAGTCCCGCGAACTGCTCCAGCGCGGCGGCCAGTTCCGCGCGCATCGACAGCTGCGGCGTGTGGTCGGTGTCGAGCTCCACGACCTTGTCACAGCCTCGCTCGCGAATCATCCGCCGCTGCAGCGTCGCAGGGATGGCCCGATCACGCGCGCAGAGCACATAGAACCGCGGGATGCCGTCGAGCGAGCCCGCGGGAATCGACACAGGCGTGGCAAACGGCGCCAGCGGCTGCGGACGCTGCTTCGAGACCGCCCACGCGGCGTCCTCGTCGCTGCACTCGTTATACAGCGCGGTCTTCGACGCCTCGTCCGGCATGGTGCCGACGGGCGGCGTAAGCACGACGTTTGCCTGCACCTGGTCGGTCGCGCCCTCAGGCAAATGCGTGAGGTCGAGCAGGCTCTGGCCGTCGGCGGGAATGAACGCCGCGACGTAGACGAGCGCGGCCACGCGGTCGGGCATGAGCGCCGCCGCTTGCGTGGCGATCACACCGCCCATGCTGTTGCCGGCGACAATGGCCGGCTCGGGCTTCGAGGCGAGCACGTCCACCAGCCGTCGCGCGCACATCTCGAGCGTGACGTCCCCCGGCGGCGTCTGATCGTCGCCAAGTCCGGGCAGATCGAAGGCCTCGACCGTGTGGCCCGCCGCCTGGAGGTCCTGGGCCAGCGGCCCCCAGATCCATGCTCCCGTAAACGCCCCGTGCACGAGAACAAATCGCGCCATGTGCCCCCCGACCGCGAGTCTATCGCATCGGCCGCACGACGTCGCCTTCGAGTGGAGGGCGAAGTGCGCGCCTGGCGGGCCGACGCCGCGTGTTCGTGCGACGATGGCTGAGAAATGCTGGATGACCTCGCCTGGGCACCCCGCGCCGGCACGCGACCCGCGCGCGGCCTCATCCACCTGCACACGGACGTCATCGTTCCGGCCTCGCTCGAGGAGACGTTCGACTTCTTCTCGCAGGCGTCGAACCTCGAGCAGCTCACGCCTGCGTGGCTGAACTTTCGCATCCGTACACCCCTCCCGCTGCAGATGCGCGAAGGGTTGGTCATCGAATACCGGATCCTGCTCTATGGCGTGCCGATTCCATGGACGACGCGGATCGACGCGTGGGAGCCGGGCGTGCGCTTTGTGGATCGCCAGCTCCGCGGACCGTACCGCTGGTGGCGCCACGAGCACCGCTTCGAAACGGTGACCGGCGGAACGCGCGTTGTGGACGATGTGGAGTTTCTTCCGCGATTGGCATGGCTGACGCACGGCAAGGTCCGACGCGACGTCGAGCGAATTTTCGACTATCGCAAGCAGGCGCTCAGGAGGAGCTTTCCGCCGTGACCGGCGCCTCGCCCCACTGCCACCCGTCGTCGGACCGGCGGATCATACGGACCAGCGACATCTCCTTCTTCGACCTGTCGCGCTTCACGTGGCCGACGATGACGATCCGATCGCCCGGCTTGAGCCGATCGCGCTCGACGCCTTGCTGAACGAGTTGGAACGTGCTCGCCC
>JAJTCR010000374.1 GCA_021325695.1 Steroidobacteraceae bacterium
TCGAAGTTCCATCGCAGCCGCCCGGTCTTCGCGTCCAGCGCGAAAAAGCGCGAACTGTCGGAGGTGGCCGCGTAGACGACGCCGTCCCTCACCGCCGGTGTCGTGTTGACCCAGGACTTGCTGGTCGGGTAGTCCCACTTCTTGCGCCCGGTCGTCGCGTCGAGAGCGTAGACGTGCGCGTCGCGCGAGCCGACGTAGACCACGCCGTCGACCACGGCCGCTGACGCCTGGAACCCTTGCTGGTTGTGGATCGCCGGGTCGAGCCCGCCCTGGAACGACCAGCGCGGCTGGCCGGTCGTGGCATCGAGCGCGTAGAACTTGCCGTCGTAGCTGCCGACGTAGACCGTGCCGTTCACGACGGCGGGCGAGCCGTGCACGACGTCGCCCGTGGTGAATTTCCAATGCAGCAGGCCGGACGCGGCGTCGACCGCGTAGACATTGCCGTCGCCGCTGCCGAAATACACACGGCCGTCGACCACGGCGGGCGAGGAGACCCACATGTCCCACGCGTCGGGGATCGTCTGCGATACCGGCGGGTACCCGTGCAGGTTCCTCGCCTCGAAACGTCGCTCGTGCTCGACCGCGTAGACCCAGCGCGGCTGGCCGTTCGATGCGTCGATCGCCGCGAGGGAGCCCGCGGACGACACGAAGTACACGGTGTCGCCCGCCACCGTGGGTGAGGACGCGATCGCCATCCGCGACTTGAAGTTCCACTTCTCGGTCCCGGACGTGCGGTCGATCGCGTAGAGATGGCCGCTCAGGCTCGCGACGTAGACGACGTCGCCCACGACGGCCGGCGTCGTCACGATCGGACCGGCCGCCTTGAAAACCCAGCGGGTCGACGGTGCGGTGACGGGCCCCGTGCCCTCGAACACCCCCGACCGGGCCGCGTTGCCATGAAACGTCGCCTGGGCATGGGCCGCCAGCGGCGACGCCACGAGCACTGCGCAGAGCAGCGCCGCACGGCGCGGGTTCTTGTTCATGTGCGGGACCTCGAGTGCGGATGGCGTGCGACCGTCCGAGGCACATTAACGCCGGACGCGCACTCCGGCGCACGCCGCACCACCGTTCGTCGCGGCGCCACCCCGGCTCGCCGCAATCGCCGTCGCACCGCTACTGGCGATACAGGTAGAGCCGATCGTCGAAGCTCATGACCCAGCCGGCGCGGTAAACCACGGCCATGCCGAGGATCATGCCGTTCGCGACGGCCTCGCCGAAGCTCATCAACGGCAGGATCGCGAAGTACTCGGTTCCCACGTGCCCGGTCGCGAGCGTCCCGCTCACGGCCATCAGGGCGACGCGCGCGAGGCCCGCGACGTTGAACGCGAGCGCCGCACCGAGGAAGCCGGTGACGAAAAAGTAGATGAAATAGTTGTGCGGCAACCGGTCGTGCACGAACTCGTGCCACCACGCGGTGAACAACGAAGGGATCACGACCGTGCAGAGCAGGTTCGCGCCGAAGCTGGACCACTCGGCGATGCCCGCGTGGCTGAGCACCGCGAGCACCAGCGCGCCCGCAACGACCGCGAGATGCCAGCCGTGCATCAGCGTGAGCGCCGTGACGAGCAGGAACCGCACGGACAGGCCTGGCGTGATGCCGGCCTTCATCGACCAGACGACGCACAGCAGCGCCATCGACGCGAACCAGACCCACTGGTGTTCCCGGTCGGCGAGCCACGCCTTCCAGGGAGCCCCGTGGAGCGCGAACGCGAGACCGACGCCCCCGATCGCGGAACCGACGATCGAGACACCGTGGGTGAGCAGACCTGCTTCGATCAGCATTCCGGGGCCGGTTGCGCTCGCGCAGCCGTGCCTGCACCCCCGAGCCGGGCCGCGGCCTCGGGCGACACGCTGCGCAGGTTCAGGTCCTGCTGCGGGAGCGGTATTTCGATGCCTTCCTGCTTGAAGGCTTCGTAGACGCGCGCTGTCATCTCGGTGCGGATGGTGACCCAGTCGCCGAAGTCGTGGGTCCAGGCGCGGATGCCGAAGTCGAGCGAACTCGGTCCGAAGGCCTTGAACACGACCGCGGGTGCGGGCTCCGCGACGATCCCGGGCGTCGCGGCCGCGATCTCGCCCAGCAGCGCGAGCACTCGGCGCGGGTCCGACCCGTACGCCACGCCCACTTCGACGTCGATGCGGCGGTTCATGTCGCTCAGTGTCCAGTTGATCAACTTCTCGGACAGCAGAGTTCCGTTCGGAACCACGACGTCCGCGCCTTCAAACGTCGTCAGCGTCGTCGCACGCATGCCGATCTCGCGGACCTTGCCCGAGGTCCCGGAGACTTCGACCACGTCGCCGGGCTGGATCGGCCGCTCGAACATCAGGATCAGGCCCGAGACGAAATTGTTGACGACGTTCTGCAGGCCGAACCCGATGCCGACGCCGAGCGCGCCGAACACGAGCGCAAACTGGCTCGCCTCGAAACCCGCCGCGGCCAGCGCGATCATGAGACCGATGAGGATCAGCGCGTAATAGCTCAGCGTCGAGACGCTGTTGCCGACACCGCGCGGCAACGCCATCTGCGGCAGCACGTTGTCGCGCAGCACCAGCCGCACTGTCTTCGCCACCCAGAAGGCGAGCCAGACCGCGAAGACGAACAACGCGATGCTGCCGAGCGTGATCGAGATCTGACCCGCCTCGAGCGGGTACGTCAGCACGGCGCGCCCCCAGTCGAAGACGGGCCGCGCGATCCGGAATTCGTTTGCGGTCGCGACGACCCAGATGATGATCGCCGCGACGCCGATCAGCTTCGTGAGGCCCTCGAGTACGGGGCCCGTGTGCTGCGTGATCACTCGGAACCGGGTCGTCGAGCGTCGCGCGAGGAACATGCCCAGCACCGACGTGAGCACGTTGGCGCCGGCAAAAAGTGCGAAGCCGACGTAGGCACTGTCGAGCACCGCACCGGTCAGCATCTCGGCGAGGGTGACGTTGCCGACGACGTTGGACACCACGGCCACGAGCAGCGCGGCGACCACCAGCCAGCCAGCGCTGCGCACCGCGCCGTGGAGCCGGG
>JAJTCR010000375.1 GCA_021325695.1 Steroidobacteraceae bacterium
TCTACTTCGACGGCGACGAGGTGCACGGCACGCTCGTGGACACCATCCTGCGCTTCATGGCCGAGGGCGAGGACTTCGGCCCGCTCGTGAAGTTCTTCGAGAACGTCGCGGCCAACCCGAACGACCACTCCCGCGAGCAGCTGTACGACTGGCTCCTGGCGCAGCAGCGCAAGGACGGCGGCGTGACCATCGACGAGGACGGCATGCTCGTCGCCTACAAGGGCGTCCGTCGCGACGGCGACGGATCGCTCGTCTCCGGCTGGGCCGGGAAGGCCATCGTCGACGGCGTCGAGGTCGAGGGCCACATCCCGAACAAGATCGGCTCCGTCATCGAGATGCCGCGCACCCAGGTCGTCCACGACCCGGCCTCGGCCTGCTCGCGCGGCCTGCACGTCGGCACCTTCGCCTACGCCAAGGGCTACGCGCGGGGCGCCCTGCTCCGCGTCTCGGTCAACCCCCGCGACGTGGTGTCCGTGCCGACCGAGGCGGGCGGCGAGAAGGTGCGCGTCTGTCGCTACGTCGTCGAGGACATCATCACCGAGCCCGTGTCGAACGCGCTGCTGCGCAGCGCGCCCGCCCCGGTCATCGAAGCGCTCGACGCCGACGTGGACGTCTCGCTGCCCACGGGCGACGTGCCCTACTCGGTGGGCGACACCGTCACGGACATCGACGGCGACACGGCCATCATCCAGTCCATCAGCGAGCCCGACCACAGGGACCGCGTCACGGTCGTCGCCTACTACCAGGACGGCAGCCTCAAGGGCAAGTCGCAGTCGTACTCGATCTACCTCGATGACGAGTGGGGCGAGAACGGCGAGGACGAGGTGTGGTTCACGCGCCAGAGCACGACGGTCAAGCCCGGTCGCACGGCCACGGGCCGCTCGCGCTCGGACGGCCGCATCCACGGCAAGGGCGGGCGCACCGCCGCGCACGGCACGGGCCGCCACCCGGCCCAGGACGCCAAGGGTCGCTTCGCGGCCGGACGCCCCGGCTCCAAGCGCGACAAGCACGGCCGCTTCATCGGCTGATCCGCTGGCCCTGCGCGCCGCTACGGCGGCGCGGGGGCTGGGCGGGCGCCGAGTGATCCGGGATGCCGCGAGGCTCCCTGCCGCCTGAGGAATGGAATCCGTACAGGCCGTGCCAGCACTCGACGCCCGCCCAGCCCTGAGAAGGGCTGTGGCGCCCCCGGCAAGGCGGGACCGCGACGGCCGATCACGTCGCGGTCCCGCCTCAACCCATAAGCTATCCAAGGAGGAATCATCATGCTCATCACGCTCTCTTATCCTGCCGCCGACAAAGCCCCCGGTACGCTTGGCAGACCCATGCGACGGACACTCGCAGCGACCCTCGTGGCCCTCGGCCTGCTGGCCGTTCCCGCCGGTGCTGGCGTCACGGCCACGCTGTCGAACTACTCCAACTCACCCGACATGCTCAAGGTGCTGGAGCCCGGCCGCACGGGTGGCAAGTTCCCCTGTCGGGCGACCGGCGAGGTGGCGGCCTTCACGGACACCGGAGTCCGACTGCGTACTGGCCCCCGCCCTGGCGGCCGAGACGGCTTCACCTTCGCGCACCCGCGCGGCGGCTACGTCGTCTACGACGCGGCGGCCAAGCGCTTTCGCAACGATACCCGCCGGCGCGTTCTCGTCGCCGCGTGGTGCTCTTGACAGCGCCATAGCGCTGCTGTAGTCTCCCGATCATCATCCAATCGAAGGAGGTTGTTCTGATGGACAACGTCGTTGCCTACTTCGTCGCCTCCCGGCGTCAGGTCGGCACCAAGCGGGCCATGGCCCACACGGTCCAGCGCTTCGGCGTCACGGCCACGGAAGTGAAGGCCGAGCTACAGGCTCGCGGCCTGCTGCTTGCCCAGCACCCCTCGCAGGATCAGCTGCTCAGCGCGATGGAGGCGCAGCGATGAAGCGCGCTTTCGTTCTAGTGGCGCTTGCGCTCGCACTGATCGTACTCACCGTGGTTGTCCTTGCCGGGAGCGGCGACCTCTGTCTTGCCGGTAAGGGCCTGCTGCCCTGCGACTGGACCCCCATCGACATCAAGGTCCACAACGATCCGAGGGACCGATGACCGGCTCCCACATCTCCCTGTTCTCCGGGGTCGGCATGACCGACCGCGCCGCCGAAAGCGCCGGCTTCAAGACCATCGCCACGGCCGAGGTCAATCCGTTCTGTCGCTCGGTGCTCAAGGCCCGGCTACCGGACGCCATTCACTTCGATGATGTTCGCGCCGTCAAGGCGTGCACTATCGGCCGTGATGCGCGCTCGTCGTTCAACTATCAGTGGAACGGCAAGACCTACAACTACCCCTTCAAGCGTCCCCTGCTGGTCTCGGGCGGCTTCCCTTGCCAGGACGTCTCTGACGCGGGATACAAGGCGGGGCTGGACGGCGAGCGCTCCGGGCTCTGGGGCGAGATGCTGCATGTCATCCGCGAGTTCGAGCCTGAGTACGTGCTGAGCGAGAACGTCGCCTCGCTCACGCATCGCGGCCTGGATCGCGTGATCAACGATCTGCATCACGCGGGCTACGACGTCCAGTGGGACTGCATCCCGGCCGCCCACGTCGGTGCTCCGCACTTCCGCGACCGCGTCTGGATCACCGCGCGCCATCGCATGAGCACGACGCGCAGGGGCCTCGACGTCGGCCGCAAGAATATCGGCGTCGTGCTTCGTCCCGGTCGAGGCATAGCCTCGCACGGCAAGCCTCTCGACCGACTGCCGCGTGCTGGCTGCGCGACGGGCGGGCTCGTGTTCGAGCGTCCCAGCATCGCCAACAAGTCCGCGTTGAGCAGGTTGCCGCTCATGCCGACGCCGACGAAGTCAGACGGCACGGGCGGCCCCGGCACGACACCGAAGCGCGCGGGCGGCAAGAACCTGCGCACCTGGATCAACGAGCAGGAGGGCAATGGCCGCATCGACCCGACCTACCTCGAATGGATGATGGGGCTGCCGTTCGGCTGGACCGATCCCTCCGTTCCGAACGATCAGCTGGGCGAGCCGATGGCGT
>JAJTCR010000376.1 GCA_021325695.1 Steroidobacteraceae bacterium
TGCTGTGCCACTTCCGTCACCGGTTCCATGACGACGCACTCGCACACGTGGGCCTGCAGGACATCACGGCGTGGGTCGACTTCACCGCGGTCGCGGAGGCTGCGCAGGCGGCCGATCTCGAAGTCGCCGGGTTCACGACACAGGCGCACTTCCTGATCGGCTGCGCCCTCGAGCAATTCCTTGGGGACGTTGCGGACCTGGACATCGTCGAACGCGTCAACCTTTCGCGGCAGGCGATGGTGCTGACACTGCCGGGCGAAATGGGCGAACGGTTCAAGGCGATCGCGCTCGCGAAAGACTGCGATCCGCCGCTGCGCGGATTCCGCGTGCGCGACCTGCGTCACCTGCTGTAGCGGACGCTCAGCCGCTCCAGTCCACCGCTCCCGACCACGCCGTCGCGAGCACGACCAGCCCGAACGCGATCCGGTACCAGGCGAACGGGACGAACGTGTGCGTCGACACGTAGCGGATCAGCCAGCGCACGCAGACGAACGCCGAGACGAACGAGAAAACCATGCCGACGACCCACATCCCGAGGTCATCGACGGCCAGCAGCGCACGCTGGTCGTACAGCGAATAGAGCGACGCGAGACCGAGCGTGGGGATGGCCAGGTAGAACGTGAACTCGGTGGCGACCTGGCGCGACAGCCCGAACAGCAGCCCGCCGATGATCGTCGCGCCCGAGCGGCTGGTGCCCGGCACAAGGGCAAACGCCTGCGCGAGGCCGACCTTGACGGCGTCCAGTGCAGTCATGTCGTCCACCGACTGGATGCGCACGACGTGCGCACGCTTCTCGGCCCACAGGATCAGCAACCCGCCCGCGATGAAGGCCGCGGCGACCGTGGTCGCGTTGAAGAGGTGAGCTTTCAGCACGCCTCCGAACAGCAGCCCCAGCACTGCGAGCGGCAGGAACGCGATCGCGACGTTGACCAGCAGTCGTCGCGCCTGCGGGTCGCGGTGCGCTCCCGCCAGCGTGGCGAAAATCCGGCGGCGGAATTCCCAGATCACCGCGAGGATCGCGCCGGACTGTATGACGATTTCGAAGAGCTTGCCGCGCTCGTCGTGGAAGTCGAGCAGCGTCGCGGCGAGGATCAGGTGCCCGGTGCTGGAGACCGGCAGGAACTCCGTCAGTCCCTCGACGATGCCCATGATCGCAGCCTTGATCAGCAGTGCCAGGTCCACGATGCATCCCGTCCGGGCGAAAGGCACGCATCGTAAACCATCGGGCCGACCCGGCGGCGGTCGACGCGAGTCAGGCCGGAGGTGACGCCTCGCGGGCCGCGCGAATCGCCTCGATGCGCGCCCTGCGCACGAGCGTGGCGATGGCAGGGCCGTTTTCGCTGGCGAGCATCCGAGGGTCGAGCTTGACCGACGCGGCGACCTCGCGCCACGCGCGCAGCAGCCGGCCCGGGAGGTACGGTCGCTGTCGCAGCTCGGGACCGCGACCGCGCGCATCGGCCTCGCAGGCCAGCAGCAATTTCTCGAAGCGCTCGGGTCGCCGGAAGGCATCGGTGGCTTCGAGCAGCTCGAGCACGGTGGTATCGCGCAGTTCCGCGGCCCGGTGAACGCGCTGGTGCTCCTTCGACGTCAGCAGGCCGAGTTCGCGATGCTCGGTGGGGACCTTCAAGCGTTCGCAGAGCCGCGCGATTTCCTTCACGCCCGCGTGCTCGTGCCCGATGTGGCGCGGCCATTGGTCCTTGGGCGTGACGCCCTTGCCGAGGTCGTGGACGAGCGCCGCGAACCGCACCGCGGTGTCGTCCGAAAGTTCGCAGGCCACGTCCAGCACCTGCAGCGTGTGCACGCCGGTGTCGATCTCCGGGTGATACTTCTCGGGCTGCGGGACGCCGAAGAGCCGGTCGATCTCCGGAAACACGGCCGCGAGCGCACCGCACGCGCGCAGCACCTCGACGTAGACCGGCGGCCGCGCCTCGCCGAGTGCGCGCTCGGTCTCGACCCAGACGCGCTCGGCGACGAGCGCCTGCATCTCGCCTGCGCGCACGATCTCGCGCATGAGCTCCAGGGTTTCCGGTGCGACCGTGAAGCCCAGCGGCGCAAAGCGGGCCGCGAAGCGCGCGACGCGCAGGACACGCAGCGGGTCTTCGACGAAGGCGGGCGAGACGTGTCGCAGCAGGCGCGCCTCGAGATCGCGGCGCCCGCCGTACGGATCGACGATGCTGCCGTCCTCGGCGCGCGCCATCGCGTTGATCGTGAGGTCACGCCTCGCCAGGTCTTCCTCGAGCGTCACGTCGGGCGAGAAGCGCGTCGCGAAGCCGTAGTAGCCCACCCCGGTCTTGCGTTCGGTGCGGGCGAGCGCGTACTGGTCGCCGTTCGCGGGATGAATGAAGACCGGGAAGTCCTTGCCGACGGCCCGGTAGCCGCGCGCGAGCAGGTCGTCGGGCGTGGCCCCCACGACGACGTAGTCATGCTCGGTCGCGGGTCGGCCGAGCAATGCATCGCGCACCGCGCCGCCGACGAGGTAAACATCCATAACGGGAATCGTAGCGGAAACGCCGCGACGACTGCGGTTACTCTTCGTGACCATGGTCGTGCGCACCCTTGCACTGATGCTCCTGTGCGCGCCCGCGAGCGGCTGTTACGTGATCCAGGCCGCGAGCGGGCAGTGGGAGGTCATGCGCCGCAGCCGCCCGATCGAGCAGGTGCTCGCGGATCCCCAGACGCCGGCCGCGACGCTGCGTGGCCTCGAGCTCACCGTGGCCGCGCGGTCGTTCGCCGAAACCGAACTCGGCCTGCCGGACAGCCGCAGCTATCGCAAGTACGCGGACCTCGGACGTCCGTTCGTCGTCTGGAACGTCGTCGCGACACCGGAGTTCTCCGTGGAGCCCCGCCGCTGGTGCTTTCCGGTCGCGGGGTGCGTGGCCTATCGCGGCTACTTCAAGGAATCGTCCGCGCGGTCGCACGCACTGAAGTTGTCGAGCCGCGGAGACGACGTGAGCGTGGGCGGCGTTCCGACCTACTCGACGCTCGGCCACCTGGCCGACCCGGTATTCAAC
>JAJTCR010000377.1 GCA_021325695.1 Steroidobacteraceae bacterium
GGCGCGGCAGGACGCGTTGCTTGAGCTCGGCCGAGCCGAGTGCGGCGATCGGTGGCGCCGCGATCGTGTGCGACATCAGCGAGGCGAGCACCCCACCCGCGCCGCACTGCGCGAGTTCCACGCAGCAGATCAGCCGGTGGAGAGCGTCCGCCTCGGGGGTGCCGCCGTATTCCGCGGGGAACCCCAATCCCAGCAATCCCGCGTCCGCCGCCTTCGCATAGAGCTCGCGTGGAAACTCTCCGGCCTCGTCCCAGCGCGCCACGTGCGGCGCAAGCTCACGCGCCACGAACCGGCGCACGGTGTCGCGAAACGCCACGTGTTCCGGCGTGAGCAGCGCCGGGTTGAGCCGCAGTGGGTCCATCGATCCATCGTAGGTCGGCCTCTTTATTCAAGCAAGCGCTTGATCTACGATCGACGCTCGCCCGTCGCGGAGCCGCCATGCCGGTCTTCAGGTCTTCGCTCGACCCCACCAGCGCCCCGTTCCTCGAGAACCGCGCGCGCATGCTCGCGTTGATCGAGCGGCACGACGCCTTGCGCGAGCGTACGGCGACTGCGTCGAGCCGCGCGGGCCCGCGGTTCGCGAAGCGCGGGCAATTGCTGCCGCGCGAACGCCTCGCGCTGCTGCTCGACGCGGGCGCCCCGTGGCTCGAGCTTTCGGCCTGCGCGGGTTTCCTGCTCGACGTGCCGGACCCGGAGAAGTCCGTGCCGGGCGGCGGCCTGCTGGCCGGGATCGGCGTGATCAGCGGCGCGCACTGCCTCGTCGTGGTCGACGACTCGGGCATCGAGGCCGGCGCGCTGCAGCCCATGGGCCTCGAGAAATTCCAGCGCGCGCAGCAGCTCGCGCTCGAGAACCGGCTGCCGTTCGTGCACCTGGTCGAATCGGCCGGCGCCAACCTGCTGCGCTATCGGGTCGAGGACTTCATCTCCGGCGGTTCGCACTACGCCCGGCTCGCACGACTCTCGGCCGCAGGCATCCCGGTGCTCACCGTCGTGCACGGCAGTGCGACGGCGGGCGGTGCCTACATGCCGGGGCTTTCCGATTACGTCGTGATGGTGCGCGACCGCGCCCGTGCGTTCCTCGCTGGGCCGCCGCTGCTGAAGGCCGCCACGGGTGAGGTCGCGACCGAGGAGGATCTCGGCGGCGCGCTCATGCACGCCTCGGTCTCCGGCCTCGCCGAATATCTCGCCGAGGACGACGCCGATGCGATCCGGGCATTGCGCGACCACGTCGGGCGCCTCGCCTGGCGTCGCCACGAGCTGCCGCGTCCCGAAGGTCGCGCCCCGCGCTGCGACGTGGACGAATTGCTGGGCGTCATGCCGGTGGACGGCCGCAAGCCGGTCGACATGCGCGAGGTCCTCGCGCGGCTCTGCGACGACTCGGACTTCAGCGAGTTCCAGTCCACCTATGGCACTGCGACCGTCTGCGCCCACGCCTCGATCGCCGGGCTGCCGGCCGCGTTCATCACCAACAACGGTCCGCTCGACCCGGCGGGCTCGGTCAAGGCGACGCACTTCATCCAGCAGTGCTGCCAGAACGACCTGGCCATCGTGTACCTGCAGAACACGACCGGCTACATCGTCGGCCGCGAGTCGGAGCGCGGTGGGATGATCAAGCACGGCTCGAAAATGATCCAGGCCGTCGCGTGCGCTTCGGTGCCGCAGGTGACGATCCACTGCGGCGCCTCGTTCGGCGCGGGCAACTACGGCATGTGCGGGCGCGGATTCGCGCCGCGCTTCCTGTTCTCCTGGCCCAACGCGCGCACCGCCGTGATGGGCGCCGAGCAGGCTGCCGGCACCATGGCCATCGTGATGGAGGCGTCCGCGCGCGAGAAGGGCGTCGAGCCCGACCGCGCGCAGATCGACGGCATGCGCGCCAAGGTCGTCGAGACGTTCGAACGCCAGACCTCGGCGTTCTACACGTCGGGCCGCATGCTCGACGACGGCATCATCGATCCGCGCGACACGCGGCGCATGCTCGCGCACGTGCTGCACCTGTTCCGCCGCGCCGACAACGTCCGCCTGCGCCCGCTCAGCTTCGGCGTCGCCCGCCCCTGATCCCGGAGATAAGTCGATGCTGTTCACGCACGAACACCACGAGTTGCGCCGGACCGTCGAGCGGTTCTGCCGCGAGCAACTGAATCCGTACGTCGACGAATGGGAAGAAGCCGGCATTTATCCAGCACACGAAGTGTTCAGGAAGCTCGGCGACCTGGGCCTGCTCGGTCTCACCAAGCCTGCTGCGGTCGGCGGCGCCGACCTCGATTACAGCTACGCGGTGGCGATGGCCGAGGCGCTCGGCGCGTGCCGCTGCGGCGCCGTCCCGATGTCGATCGGCGTGCAGACCGACATGGCGACGCCCGCGCTCGCGCGCTTCGGCTCGCCCGACCTGCAGCAGGAGTTCCTCGCGCCGGCGATCGCCGGCGACATGGTGGCGTGCATCGGCGTGTCGGAACCGGGCGCCGGCTCGGACGTGGCCGCGATCCGCACGACCGCGCGCAAGGACGGGGGCGATTACGTGATCAACGGCGGCAAGCTCTGGATCACGAACGGCGCGCAGGCCGACTGGATGTGCTGCCTCGCCTCGACCTCGGAGGGTGGGCCCCACCGCAACAAGTCGCTGATCGTCGTGCCGATGCGGACGCCTGGCGTCACGGTCGCGCGGACCATCCGCAAGCTCGGCATGCTCGCCTCCGACACGGCGCAGATCCATTTCGACGACGTGCGCGTGCCACAGCGGTACCGGATCGGCGACGAGGGCATGGGGTTCCCGTACCAGATGCAGCAGTTCCAGCAGGAACGGCTGTGGGCCGCAGCCAATGCGCTGCAGGGACTCGACAACGCGATCGCCGACACGGTCGCGTACACCCGCGAACGGAGGATCTTCGGTCGCAGCGTGCTCGACAACCAGGTGGTGCACTACACGCTCGCGGAACTGCAGACCGAAGTCGAGGCACTCCGCGCGCTCGTCTACCGCGCGACCGAGCTGTTCGTCGCCGGCCAGGACGTGACC
>JAJTCR010000378.1 GCA_021325695.1 Steroidobacteraceae bacterium
CTCACGTACAACCCTTCGGTGATCCTCGGCGGCACGGACGTCGCCTACACGTCCGCCGACAAGCGCGGCACGGCGCTCGGCAAGACCAACGTGATCCCGCGCGAGGTGCAGGTCGAAGGCGACATCCGCTTCCTCGGCGCGGCACAACTCGCCGCGGCCGAACGCAGGATGCGCGAGATCGTCGCGGCCAACCTGCCCGGGACGAAGGCCGCGCTCGAGATCGTCGGCGAGTATCCGTCGATGGCGCCGAACCCCGGCAGCGAGCGCGTACTCGGCGTGTTCGACGCCGTCAGCCGCGACCTGGGCGCCGGCCCGATCGTTGCGCAGCCGCCGATGGAACGCGGTGCGGGGGACATCGCGTTCGCCTGCGAGGACGGGCGCCTCGCCTGCCTCGACGGCCTGGGCGCACTCGGCGACAACGATCACGCGCCCGGCGAATTCGTCGAGCTCGACGCCCTGCCGTTGCAGGTGAAGCGCGCGGCGGTGCTGATGTATCGGTTGACGCGTTGACGCGGGCACGTCGACGCGACGGTTTTGATCACGCGCGGGCACGGATGCCCGCGAGGTGCGCATGGACACGCAATGGTGGATGCTGGGGTTCGCGCTGGCCGTGACCGGCCTGACTGTCGCGGCGCTGGTGCGCCCGAACGCCCTCGTGCGGGGCAACGCGATCTGGTCGGCCTGCAGCTGGTTCGCCGGCGAGTTCGCGCCGTGGCTCGGAGCCGCGGCCGTGGTCGTGCTGTTGCTCGTCGCGACGAGTACCGACGCGCTGGCCGGCGAACGCGGGCGTCTTGCAGGGCTGTTGATCTTCGCTTCGGCGTGCGGACTCGTCGCGGTGACGAGCCGCGTGAAACGAACACGCTCCGTGCTGGAATCCGCGCTGCGGGACGCACTCGGTCCCGCGTACCTGCGCGACGTGCCGCCGGCGCGCATGCCCGCGCTCATCGACGAAGTGCCGCGGCGGCATTACTTGCGACCGGTGCCGCGACGGTCGGCGGCCGTCGAACTGATCGCCGACGTGCGCTACCCCGGTGGCCACGAGCGCAACGTGCTCGACGTCTACCGGCCGGCGGCCGGTTGCCGCGCGGCGCCCGTGCTGCTGCAGATCCACGGTGGCGGATGGACCCGGGGTCACAAGCGGCAGCAGGCGCTGCCGCTCGTGCACCACCTCGCGTCGCTTGGCTGGGTGGTCGTCACGCCGAATTACCGGCTCTGTCCCGCCACGCGCATGCCGGGGCCGCTGATCGATTGCAAGGCCGCCATGGCCTGGATCCGGGGTCACGTCGGCGCCTATGGCGGCGACCCTTCGTTCATCGCCGTCACCGGCGGCGGCTCGGGCGCGCACCTCGCGACGTTGCTCGCGCTGTCGTTCGAGGAACCGGAGCTGCAGCCCGGATTCGAGCAGGTGGACACCCGACCCGCCGCCTGCGTGCCGCTGCACGGCATCTACGATCTCGCCGATCGCAAGCACCGCCATCCGGATCGTCGGTCGCGGCTGCGGTGGCTCGGCGAAAACGTCCTGCCCTGCGCGCTCGAGCGCGACGCACTCGCGTGGGACCTCTCGTCCCCGCTCGCGCTGCTGCGACCCGACGCGCCGCCGTTCTTCGTGCTGCACGGCTCGCACGACGCGTTGAGCCCCGTGGGCGAGGCCCGTGAGTTCGCGCGCGAATTGCAGCGCGTGTCGAACGATCCGGTCGTGTACGCGGAGCTCGAAGGCGCCCAGCACGGCTGGGACACGCTCTGTTCGCCCCGCGCGCTGCACACCGTGCGTGCCGTCACGCGTTTCCTCGAATGGTGCGCGGCACGGCACCGGGCACAGGGGTCGCGGCTCGGCAACACCGACCGGGCGCGGTCCTGAGTCGCGCGTGCTGAAATCGCCGCTCGCGCGTGCTCGCACTCGCCGTGCACGCGAGCGGCACGCCGTGTGCTCGGCTTCACCTGCCTATGGCGGCCCCGACAGCAGGTAGAGCTGCCCGCCCTGGACGAGTTCGGGATCCGGCTCGGGCGAGTGATCCATGATGTCCGCGAGGTAATACCGCCGGCCCGTCTGGAACCACGGCGCCGGCTTGACGACCTGCGTGACGTCGATGATGCCCGACAGCTCCTCGGTCGAAGTCAGGTAATTGCCGCCGCCGACCGAGAAGAACGTGGGGTTTGCACGGCCCACCTGCAACGGCGTGGACGGGCTGGCAGGCTTCACCTTCCAGGTCTTGCTCAGGTACGGGTCGCTGCCGCCGTCCTCCTGCACCATCACCGTTCCGTTCGGGCTGACCGTGATGTTGTCGAAGTGGCGCGCCTGCTGGCCGTCGGTGCCGGTCAGTGTCGCCGAATCGACCACCAGTTCGATGCTGCCGCCGGCCGGCCACGCCGTGCCGTCGAAGCGGAGCCGATACAGTCGCCCGGTTTGTCCGAGCGAGCCGGTCACGGCGAAGTAGAAGACGCGGGGGTTGGTCGGATCCCAGTGCCCGTCCTCGGGCCGGGCGAATTCGGTGGCCGCTGCCTGGTCGCTACGCGTGTCGAGCACGTCGCTCGACGCGAGCGCGTACGGCGACAGGTCGACCAGCACGAACCGGCCCCGGATGGCGCCGGAGTCCTCGATGCGCACGGCACCGCCGCCGTAATTCGGTCCACCGTCGGTAACCTTGACGGCGTACAGCTTGCCGCCCTGCAGTCCCGCCCGCTGGATCACGGTGCCAGTCGCCTGCTTGTTGCCCACGTACAGGTAGAGCTGTCCCGGCGACCGGTCCTCGAGCATCGCAACCACGGTCTGCGTCCCCGACGCCGGATGGGCCAGCGCGTTCTCCCACTTCGCCTTGCCCAGGTACGGCAGCTCGTACGACGTGCCTTTCTGGGCGCTGGAGACGAGATGCGCGAACACGCGGCCGTTCACGTCCGCTTCCTCGGCGTTGAGGTAGAGCCGCACCGGCGTGCCGCGGCCGCTCGTCTTGTGGAAGAACGCACTCGGTCGCGGCAAATCGCCCGAGCAGAAGCGGTCGAAGATGGTCGT
>JAJTCR010000379.1 GCA_021325695.1 Steroidobacteraceae bacterium
GACATCCCCGGCATCGGCATGCTCGACGATGCGGTGATGATCGAGCTCGTCTTCCGCGAGCTGCGGCACGAGCTCGACGCATACAAGGACTTCATGGACTTCCGCGCGCAACTGGCCAAGGTCGGCGGCAAGCAGGACGCGTCCAAGCTCGAGGCGAAGCTCGAGCGGCGCCGTCGACAGCTGATGGAGCGAATGCGGCGCCGGAGAAAAGCCGTTTAGTGTTTATTGTTCAGTGTCTGGTGCGGTCGGCTGCACCGCGTGGCAGCCGCACCCGACTAGCTCTCGGAACTGGCCATTCTGCGTAGCAGGTTCCCGATCTGGCCCGGCACGCCGTTGCGTGCCTCGGTGACCGCGACGCGCACGGCGTTCGCAAACGACACGCGGTCCGCACCGCCGTGGCTCTTGATGACCACGCCGTTCAGGCCGACCATGCTCGCGCCGTTGTAGCCGCGCGGGTCGAGCCGTCCCTTGAGCGCGTTCAGCGCGGGCGTGGCCGCGAGCGCGCCGAGCTTGCGCAGTGGGTCGCGCGTGAACTCTTCCTTCATCACGCCGCTGATGAAGCGCGCAAGGCCTTCCATGGTCTTGAGCGAAACGTTGCCGGTGAAACCGTCGGTGACGACCACGTCGACGCCGCCCGAGAAGATGTCGTCGCCTTCGACGAAGCCGCAATAGTTGATGGCACTCGACGCCTGCAGGCGCTTGTGCGCGGCCTTGATTTCCTCGGTGCCCTTGATGTCTTCCTCGCCGACGTTGAGCAGCCCCACGCGCGGCGTGACGATGCCGTGCAGGTCCGCGGCGATCACCGAGCCCATGACCGCGAACTGTACGAGGTGTTCTTCGGTGCAATCGGGATTGGCACCGAGGTCCAGCATGACTGTGTGGCCGTGCACGGCCGGCACCGTCGAGACGATCGCCGGCCGGTCGATGCCGGGGATCATGCCGAGCACGAATCGCGCGGTGGCGAGCAATGCCCCCGTGTTGCCTGCCGAGACGCAGGCGACTGCCTCGCCCTGCTCGACCAGGTTGATCGCGACGCGCATCGACGAGTTCTTCTTCCGGCGCAGCGCGTCCTGCGGCCGCTCCTCCATGCCGACCACCTCGGTCGCCTCGACGAAACGGCAGCGCTCCGATTCGCCCGTGCGGGCGAGCAGCGGGCGCACGACCTCGCCGCGGCCGACGATGATCAGCCGCAGGTCGGGTGTCGCAGCGAGAACGTCGAGCGCGGCGGGAACCGCCATCTCGGCGCCGAGGTCTCCGCTCATTGCGTCCACGGCGACCGTCAACAGCCCGGCGTTCATGCGCGGGCCCTGGCGGGCAGGGTTACTCCTGCCCTTCGTCGGCCGCCGGCTTCTCGATCACCTTCTTGCCACGGTAGAAACCGTCGGGCGTGATCCGGTGACGCGCGTGCGTCTCGCCGCTGGTGCGATCGACCGACAGGGCCGGGCCGCTCAGGTGGTCGTGCGATCGGTGCATGCCGCGCTTCGACGGGGTCTTGCGGCTCTTCTGGACTGCCATGGTCAACTCTCCTGATGCGGGTCAGCGCTCGTTCTTCTTCTCGAGCAATTCCCGCAGATTCGCAAAAGGCGTCTGCTTCTCTTCCACCGCTGCTTTCGCAGCCGGCCGGTCTGCGTCGGACGGCACCAGCGGCACGACCTCCGCGTCACTACTCGCGCGGCACTGCGGATCGCCCGCCGCGTGCGTCGGCACCAGCGGCAATGCGAGCAGCACCTGCTCCTCGATCAGCGCCGCGAGCGACAATTGCTCGGGCTGCGCCACGAACGGCTCGAACCCCCCGGGCACGTCCTCGTCCTCGTCGCGCACCACGATCACCTGCGCCGCTTCGTCGACGTCGGTTGCGCACGGCTGCAGGCAACGCTGGCACGGCACCATCGCGACGCCGTCGACGCGCACATCGACCGTTGTCCGGCCGTCGAACAAGCCGAACCGCAGCTGCGCATCGATGCGTGTGCCGGGCAGGCCGCCCGCCTCCCGCACTCGGTCGAACTGTGCCAGATCGAGGTGGCGCTCGACGACCGCGGCTCGCGCCGCCAGCTCCTTAGCGTTGACCTGATCGGCCGGGCCGGGCGACATGGGCCGCGTATAATAGTGAGCCATCTCCCCTCTGTCAAAAATAAAACGAGCCTAAATCGTTGTTTTCCAAGGGTCTGATTCTCGCATCGACCTCGCGCTACAGGCGCGCGCTGCTGGGACGTCTCGGACTGCCGTTCGACTGCGTGGCGCCCCAGGTCGAGGAGGCGCGGCAACCCGGTGAATCGCCCGTCGCGATGGCCGCACGCCTCGCGCGCCTCAAGGCGGAAGCCGTTTCGCGACTGCACCCGGCCGCGGTGGTCATCGGCTCCGACCAGGTCGCGCTGCGTGGCAGCGACGTGCTCGGCAAGCCGGGCACCGTCGAGCGCTGCCGCGAGCAGCTGCAGCGGTCCTCCGGCCGGGACGTCGTGTTCCTGACCGCGGTGCACGTGGTCGACGGGCCCGCTGGGCGCGCCGAGGCTCACGTCGACCGCACGACGGTGCTGTTCCGCGAACTGTCGGCGGACGAGATCGACCGCTACATCGAGCGCGACCGCCCGCTCGATTGCGCGGGCGGATTCAAGGCCGAATCGCTCGGGATCGCGCTGTTCGAAAAGATCGATTCCTCGGACCCGACCGGCCTCACGGGTCTGCCGCTCGCGTGGGTCTGTGGCGCGCTGCGCCGCGCCGGACTTCGGCTACCCTGAGACGGCGACGACGCCCGAGCAACCGCAGGCTATCTGCGCGGCGTCCTGGCGCGCGTTCGTCCCGCCCTGCGGCCGCCCGTTCGCTCTGGCGCCACACCGCCGTGTCGGCGCCCCTCGTTCGTTGGCGGCCGATCCGACTGGCGCGTGGCGGAGCTCGCACGCGCGCGACCTTGCGCGAACGACTGCGAGCCTGCCGTGAGCGCCGGTGGGACCGGGCCGCGCCGGCCATCGGGCTTCATCGCGCGTCCTCGCGCGTCCTCCGGTG
>JAJTCR010000014.1 GCA_021325695.1 Steroidobacteraceae bacterium
GTGACGATGACGACGACGACCGTCGTTATGCCTCACGCGGCGGCGGCGAAGGTCGCGGCGGCTGGTTCGGCGACCCGCAGGGCCACTCCGAAGTGTCCCGACGGGGCTGGGAAGAACGCGGCGAGGGCGGCTCGCGGTCCCGTGGGCGCGACGATGACGACGACGACCGTCGCCGGTCCGGGACCGGCGGGTGGTTTGGCGATTCGCGCGGTCACGCGGAGGCTGCACGTCGAGGCTGGCGGAACCGCGACTGAGGTCGGGGTCCGCGCGACGCGAAAGCCGTGAAACAGGCCCTGCGAGGCTTCGAGCCTCGCAGGGTCCCTTACTCATTTCGCGGGATGGGATCGCAGGCCGCGATCAACCCGACGCGTCATCCGCCTCGGACTCCGGCGGCGCCAGACGCCGCACGCGGACGTCGACCACCTTCGGTCCGTGCAGTGACAGCACGTCGATCTCGAACCCGGGCAGTTGGACGCGCTCGCCCGCGCCCGGAATTCGCCCCAGCGTTTCGATGACCAGTCCGCCGACGCTGTTGGCCTCGACGGCCGGCGCCGCGACACCGAGTTCGCTCTCGAGGCTCAGGATCGACAGGCTCGCTGCGCCGGTCACGCTCCCGTCGGCATGTCGCTGCCACGACGGCGACTCCTTCGCGAACTCGTCCTCGACGGGCCCGAACATCGATTCGACGACGAGCTCGAACGTGAGGAAGCCGATCTCCGTGTCGAGCAGGTCCGTGACGATGCCGAAGTGCGGGTCGCCGCGCCGGAACGCGGCCAGCACGTCCTCGAGCCGATCGGTTTCCTTGACGAACGGCAGCGGCCGCAGGTACCTGCGGATCGTGCCCATGTCGCGCAGCCGCTCCGGTGCAGTGATCAGGTCCTTGATGTGCAGCAATCCCACGAACCGCTGCGTGCGCGGGTCGCGCACCGGGTAGCGCGTGAAACGCGTCTTGCGCACCTCCGCCAGCACGGCTTCGATCGAGGCGTCGACGTCGAGCGAGACGAGCTCCGCGAGCGGCCGCATCACGTCGCCGACGACCAGCTCGCCGAGTTCGAGCCCACGCGACGCGATCTGCGCCTCCACCGTACCCACTTCACCGTGGCGGTGGCTGGCCTTGAGCACGGTGCGCAACTCGTCGATCGAGTGCGCCGCGTCACCCTCGCTGGCCATTTCGACGCCCATGCGTCGCAGGATCACGTTCGCCGTGCCGTTCAGCATCCAGATGAACGGGTACATGACCCAGTAGAACGCGTAGAGCGGCAGCGCCGTGTTCAGCGACACCGCTTCCGCACGGCGGATCGCGAGCGACTTGGGCGCCAGTTCGCCCAGCACGATGTGCAGGAACGAAATGAACCCGAACGCGAACGCGAACGCGAACGCGTGGATCACTTCGGGGTCGTCGATGCCGACCAGGCGCAGCAGCGGCTCGACCAGTCGCGCGAACGCCGGCTCGCCGATCCAGCCGAGGCCGAGCGACGCGAGCGTGATGCCGAGCTGACAGGCCGACAGATAGGCATCGAGGTGCGAGCGCACGATCCGGAGGATCCGGCCGCGCAAACCCTCGGTCAGCGCCAGTTCGTCGGCTTGCGTACGCCGCAGCTTGACGATCGCGAACTCCGCCGCGACGAAAAAGCCGTTCAGCAGCACCAGCAGGAAGCCGACCGCGGTCAGCAGGAGGGTTTCGGCCATCATCGTCGGCGCTATGGTAGCGCTTTGCTGCCACGTCCCCGGCCCGGCGAGGCGGGCAATAGCCGGCAGTGTAGGCACAACGCGCAGTCCGCGACATCGCCCGCACGCTGCCGGCCCTCCCACGCGTGTCCGCGACGTCGCTCAAACCAAAGTGCGGGCTGGCGCATCTGTACGTCATGCACCACCACCGTTCGTCGCACCCGCCACACCGGTCGCCTCACCGCCGGTACGTGGCGGGCCGGGTCCGGCGCAGAATCCGCGCTTCGTCGGGGTCCGTGCGGGCCCTGCGCTGGCTTGGGTGAACAAGGGTACGGCGCCATGAAACTGTCGGAACGCAGCCTGAGGAACCCCGCTGCCGTGGCAGCCGCCGCGGCCATCGTCGTGCTGTTCGGCCTGCTCGCCATGCTGCGATTGCCCATCCAGCTGCTGCCGGACACGCGTCAGCCGCAGCTGTTCGTCAACGCGGAGTGGCGCGAAGCGGCGCCGGCCGAACTCGAGGAGGCGTTGATCGAGCCGATCGAGGAGGCGATGCGCGGCCTGCCCGGCCTGGTCGAGATGGGATCGGAATCCAACCGTGGTCGCGGTGGGGTGCAGCTCACGTTCGAAATCGGCACCGACATGACGCTCGTGATGCTCGACGTCGTCTCGCGCCTCAACACGCTGCCGCCGCTGCCCCCCGATGCCGACGAGCCGCAGGTCTTCGGTGGCGACAACTTCCAGACGCAGAACGCGGCCTCGCTGCTGATCCGTCCGACCGAAGGGCACTCGGTGCCCGACATCGCGGTCCAGTACCAGCAGTTCATCGAAGAAGTCGTCGAGCCGCGCCTGGCACGCGTGCCCGGCGTCTCGCGCGTCAACCTCGAGGGCGGCCGACCGCGCGAGGTGCAGGTGACGTTCGACCCGCACCGGCTCGCGGCGCTCGACCTCTCTCCCCAGCGGATCGCCCAGACGGTCATCGCGGCCCGTGACGTCTCCGCCGGTTTCGCCAATGTCGGCCGCCGGCAATTCACCGTGCGCGTCACGGGCCGCGAGCCGGTCGACCAGCTCGGCGACCTGGTGGTCGGCTGGAGCGAGGACCGTCCGCTGTACCTGCGCGACGTCGCGGAAATACGCACCGCGCACGTCGACGCGTTCTGGTTCTCGTACCGCAGCGGCGTGCCGGCGTACTACATCACGCTGCAGCGGATGTCCGATTCCAACACGGTCGAGGTCGTCGACGGCATCAAGGAAGCGATTGCCGAGCTCAACACCGGCCCGCTCGCCAAGGAAAACCTCTACGCGGACCTGTCGTGGGACGCGAGCGTGTACGTGCGCCGCGCGATCGGCTTCGTCGAGGAGAGCCTCGCGATCGGCATCCTGCTCGCGGTCGGCGGCCTCTGGTACTTCCTGCGCGGGCCGCGCGCGCTGCTCGTGATCGGTGCATCGATCCCGATTTCGCTGTTCTTCGCGATCATCACGATGCAGCTGCTCGGGCGCACGCTCAACGTCGTCTCGCTCGCGGGTCTCGCGTTTTCGACCGGCATCGTGATCGACGCGGCCCTGATCGTGCAGGGCAACGTGATCCGCTTCCTGCAGGAGGGCAAGGACGCGTGGACGGCGACCGTCGAAGGCGCGAGCGAAGTCATGCCCGCGTTGCTCGCCTCGATGCTGACCAGCATCGCGATCTTCCTGCCGATCCTGTTCATGGAGGGCCTCGAAGGCCAGCTGTTCAAGGACCTCGCGATCACGATGTCGGTCTCGCACGCGGCGTCGCTGCTGGTCGCCATGACGGTGATCCCGGCCGCCAATCGCTGGGCGCTCGCGAAGGGCATCCCGGCCGACCAGCACGCGCACTGGTGGCACGGCATGACCGGGTTCGCGATGCGGCTGACGGAGCGGCCGACGGCGCGGCTCGCGTGGATCGGCGGCATCACGGTCGCGAGCCTGCTCATCATCGTGCTGCTCGCGCCGAAGGTCGACTACCTGCCGGTCGCGCAGACCGACATGATCTGGAACAACATGCGACTGCCGCCCGGCGGGAACATCGAGACGGCACGCGCAGAACTCGCGCCGGTCGTGATCGAGCGGCTCAGGCCCTACCTCGAGGGCAAGAAAGAGCCCAAGGTGAAGTACTACAACTTCTCCGCCTTCGGCGGGTTTGGTGGCACGGCAGTCGTCTATCCCGAGGACCCGCGCGACATTCCCGAGATGGTGCGGCTGCTGCGCGACGAGATCATGGTGGGTTTTCCGGACACGCAGGTCTTCACGCAACGCGGCTCGCTGCTGGCGGTCGACGGCGACAATGCGCGTGAGATCCGGCTCGACTTCCAGGGTGCCGACCTCGCCGCCTTGATGGATGCCGCGCGCATCGCGACCGAGGAGATCCCGAAGGCGATACCGGAGACGTTCCCGCAGGCGTTTCCGGGCCTCGAGCTGAACCAGCCGGAACTGCAGCTCGTCCCCGACGAGTGGCGCATCGCGCGCTCGGGCCTGTCACGCACGGAGGTAGCGTCGGCGATCCGCGCCTACACCGGCGGCCTCTGGGCCGGCGAGTACTTCGACGGCAACGACCGGCTCGACATCATCATCAAGTCGAAGGAATGGCATTCGCCCGAGGAACTCGCGGAACTGCCGATCGTCACGCCGCAGGCGGGTGTGCAGACCGTCGGTGAACTCACGGCGCTGCGGCAGACCGTGGGCCCGTCGCAGCTCGTTCGAGTCAACGGCCATCGCACGGTCAGCGTCGAGTTCGAGCCGCCGGAAGACATGACGCTGGACGAGGCGATCGAGGTGCTCGAAACGCAGGTCGAACCGAAGATCCGCGCGGGCATGGCGCCCAAGGTGCAACTGACCTACGCCGGCTCCGTCAATGACCTGCACCAGGCACTGAGCGCGATGGGCCAGAACTTCCTGCTTGCGCTCGTGATCCTGTTCGCGCTGATGGCCGCGCTGTTCCGCTCGATGCGTGACAGCCTGCTCGTGATGGCCGTGATCCCGGTCTCCGTCGCCGGCGGGATTCTCGCGTTGCGGGTGCTGGGCCTGTTCGGGTTCCAGGCGCTCGACCTGCTCACCATGATCGGGTTCATCATCCTGCTCGGACTGGTCGTCAACGCAGCGATCCTGCTCGTCGACCAGACGCGGGCGCGGGAGCGCAACGGCGTGCCGCGCCGCCAGGCGGTGGCGGAGGCGCTCGAAACACGCGCGCGACCGATCGTGCTGTCGACGATGACGGCCGTGCTCGGCATGGCGCCGCTGATCTTCATGCCGGGCCTCGGCGCCGAAATCTATCGTGGCCTCGCCGCCGTGGTCGCGGGCGGCATGACCGTCGGCACGCTCTTCACGTGGGTCCTGATGCCGAGCCTGCTGCGGCTCGGGGAGCACGCGACCGACCCGGCCGCGCTCCCGACCGGCGACGCGCCGGCCATCGCCTGAACGACAGGAACGCTATGCACATGAATACCGAAACGACGATGCGCAGTTCGACCGGTGACGTCACGGCGTCCGCGGGGGCTCCGACGCGTCGTTGCAGTGCCCTTCGCGCCCTCGTCGTGCTGCTGGGCACGTCCGGGGCGACGGCCGTCGCGCCGTCGTACGCACAGGCGCCGCCGGAGCGACCGTCTCCGGTGGAGATCGCGCGCGCCGAGGTGCGTGAACTCGCGCCGTCTGTGCACGCCACCGGCATCGTGCGTTCGCGGGCGGCCGCGGACCTCGCGGCCGCCGTGGCGGGCCGCCTGCAGTGGGTCGCGGAACCGGGCACTGCCGTCACGGCGGGGCAGGTCGTGGCGCGGCTCGACACGCGTGAACTGTCGCTTGCCCGGGCCGAGCAGGCGGCACGCGTCAAGCGTGCGGAGGTCAGCCTGCAGGCGCTCGAACGCGAACTCACGCGACTGCGCGCCTCGGGCAACGCGGTGCCACGATTCAACGTCGACCAGGCCCAGGCCAACCGCGACATGGCCGAGGCGGACCTGCAGGTGGCGCGCGCGCTGCTGGCGCAGACGAACGACCAGCTCTCGCGTTCGCGGCTCACGGCACCGTTCGCGGGCGTCGTGTCCGACCGGGTCCATCGCGAGGGCGAAGAGGTGGCACGCGGCGAGGTCATCGCACGAATCGTCAATCCCGACGAACTCGAGATCCGGATGTTCGTGCCGCTGCGCCACGTGCGGGCCGTGCAGCCCGGTCACGAGGTCGACGTCGTCGGCGACAACCGTGAATTCACGGCCAAGGTCAGCTCGATCGTGCCGGCGGGCGATCCGCGCACGCAGTCGTTCGAGGTCCTGATCAAGGCGCCACCGGTCGACGGGCTGCTCGCCGCGGGCAACACCGTCCAGGTGCGGCTGCCGCTCGGCGAGCCGCAACGCCGGCTCTCCGTGCCGCGCGACGCCCTCGTCATCCGGGCCGAGGGGCTCTACATCGTCAGGCTGGATGGCGAGCAGCGAGCGGAGCGGGTCCCGGTCAAGGCGGGCGTTGCCGACGGCGACTGGATTGCGGTCGACGGCACGCTCAAGGCAGGCGACTCGGTCGTCGTTCGGGGCGCCGAGAGTCTCCGGGGCAGCGAGAAGCTCGACGTTGTCGGCGTGTTCGAGGCAGAACCGAAACGGCTCTCGTTGCAGGCACCCAAGCCCGACGCGTGAGCCGCCGCACAACGTGGGCGGGCGGGCGAAGTTATACTTTGCCCCCCATGAGTGGACTCCCGACCCGGCTTTTGCCCACGCTCCTCGTGATTCTGTCGGCCGCGGCGTCGCTGATGGCGCCGGTCGCAGGGGCACAGGGGTTCAGTTCCGTTTCTTCCGGGACACCGGCCCCGTCCGCTCCCGTCCAGGCTCCTCCCCTGCCTACCGCACCCGCCGCGACGACGACGACGGTCGCGCCCGCGGGTGGGACATCGGCCGGGGCCGACGCGCCGTCCGCGCAGCTGGCGGCGCTCGCGCCTGGCAGCACGGGGGGATCCGCCAACCTTGCCGGGGCCGGTCCGGACCTCGGACCCGTACGTCCGTTCGAGCAGGCCGACAAGCTGATCGTCGACAAAAGCGATCGCAAGTTGTACCTGCTGCGGCAGGGACGCGTCGTCGCCGAGTATCCGGTCAAGCTCGGCCTGAACCCCTACGGCCACAAGCAGGCGGAAGGCGACTTCCGCACGCCCGAAGGCAAATACTCGCTGTCGCGCCGCAACCCGCGCAGCGAGTTCTTCCTCTCGATCCAGGTGTCGTACCCGAACCGGGAGGACGCCGCCTGGGCCAAGGAAAACGGCTGGAGCCCGGGCGGCCTGATCATGATCCACGGGCAGCCGAACGTGCCGAAGCGGCCGCCCGAGTTCTACGCGAGCCGCGACTGGACCGACGGTTGCATCGCACTCTCGAACGCCGACATGGTCGACGTGTGGCTGCGCACCTCGGTCGGGCTGCCGATCGAGATCAGGCCCTGACGATGCGGCGGGCCGAGGTCGCCATCCCGGCGGGCCCGCCGGAAGACACCGATTTCGTCGACGCCCGCGTCTCGCCGACCGGCAGCCTCGAGAACCTCTCGCAGCACGAAGTCGACCGCCTGCTCGACTCGTCGCGCGGCGGCCTGTACCAGCTCTACCGACGGTGCTCGCTCGCCGTGCTCAACAGCGGCGGCGAAACCGATGACGCTCGCGCGATCTTCGACCGCTATGCCGACTTCGACATCGGCATCATGCGGCAGGCCTGGGGCGTCAAGCTGGAGCTGCACAATGCGCCGGCCTCCGCCTTCGTCGACGGCCGCATGATTCGCGGCATCCAGGAACACCTGTTCGCGGTGTTGCGCGACATCCTCTACATCCACGGCGAAGTCTACGAGCACGGCAGCCTGGAGCTGCGCGAACCGCAGGGCATCACCAACGCGGTCTACCGCATCCTCCGCAACGCCGGGCTGCTGCTGCCGCGCGTGCGGCCGGACATCGTCGTCTGCTGGGGCGGACACTCGATCAACCGCGAGGAGTACGAGTACACCAAGACGGTCGGCTACGAGATGGGGCTGCGCGGGCTCAACGTCTGCACCGGATGTGGACCCGGGGCGATGAAGGGCCCGATGAAGGGCGCGGCGATCGGTCACGCCAAGCAGCGCATCCACGCCGGGCGCTACATCGGCCTGACCGAGCCCGGCATCGTCGCGGCCGAACCGCCGAACGCGATCGTGAACCAGCTCGCGATCCTGCCCGACATCGAAAAGCGCCTCGAGGGCTTCGTGCGACTGGGCCACGGCATCGTCGTGTTCCCCGGCGGCGCGGGCACGGCGGAGGAAATCCTCTACCTCGTCGGCATCCTGCTCGATCCGCAGAACGAGCCGCAGCCGTATCCGGTCGTGTTCACCGGACCGCGCGGCAGCGAGGAATACTTCCAGCAGATCGATGCGTTCCTGGTCGGGACGCTCGGCGAACGTGCGCGCGAGTGCTACCGGATCATCGTCGACGACCCGGCCGAAGTCGCGCGCGAGATGCTGCGGGGCATGCACGCGGTGCGCGAGTTCCGGCGACGCGAAAGCGACGCCTACAACTACAACTGGCTGCTGCGGATCCCGCACGAGCTGCAGACGCCGTTCGAGCCGACCCACGAAACCATGGCGTCGCTGAACCTGCGGCGCGACGCGCCCGCGCACGAGCTCGCGGCGGAGCTGCGGCGTGCGTTCTCGGGGATCGTCGCCGGGAACGTCAAGGAGTCGGGGCTCAAGCTGATCGACAAGCACGGCCCGTTCGAACTGCACGGCGACGCCGAGCTGCTGAAGCCGCTCGACGCGCTGCTCGCGTCGTTCGTGCGGCAGCGCCGCATGAAGCTGTCCGGCGAGTACAAGCCCTGTTATCGCATCGTGGCGTGAATGCCTGGGGCGGGTTTGCCGGATCGGACCTTGAGCGGCGCAAACACGGGAAAGCCGCAATGGCGAGGCCAACTGTGACGCAGTACCGGACGCTTGCCGGCCGGGCGCGTAGCTTGGCGCGTGCCATGGCAGATCGAAGAACCGTCATGAACCAGGGCAAGCTCCCGCCGCTTGCCGGCACGGCGCGCGCGGTGGACGAACGCGCCGTTCCCGCGCCGGGTGTCGCGCCGGTCCCACCGGTAGCGACGTCGTCGGCCACGCCGGCGCCGCCGCGACCGGTTTCCGCGCAGGATGCGAATGCACGCCGCTCCCCGTCCAAGTTCGGCGCGGCCGCCGACGGCTGGGACGCTTACAACTCGTGGCTCGGCCGTGTCCGCCAGCCCACGCCGCCCTCCCGGCAGGCCGTCATCGCGAAGGCGCTGTACAGCGTCTCGAGCTACAAGACCTGGGCCGACAAGGCCCGCGGCGCCTTCGACCCGGGGGCTCCGGGCGGCAACGCCACCCCCAACGGCAAGGTCAAGTAGGCGCGACACGGTGTCGGGGCCCAGCATCGAGGTACGTCGGCGCAACGTCCGTCGGTGTGCCACATGCGACGATTTGGCATAGAGTTCGACTCCCGTCCGGACAACGATGGAACGCTTCCTCAAGTGGCTCGACGACTGCGACGACCTCATGGTCGTGTTCCGCGTGCAGGCGCCTGCACTCATCGTCACGGCGGTGCTCGCCGCGGCCTTTCTCGCTGGCGTGGGCGCATTTCTACTGCTGGGCGCGCCCGACCTGCACGCCGCACCGTAGCCGCGCACGGTCGAGTCGCCGGGGTCGCCGCGTGGGCAACCCCCGCGCTTCGGTGTTCGCCTGCGAGGCTGCAGTCATGACGTCGGAACTCGATGACGACGACGGCAGGAAAGTCGCCTCGAAGCGCGAGCCGGCTGCGGCTGGCGGCGAAACCGGTCTCCGCGCACGTCTCACCGACGAGCAGTACCGCATCACGCAGCAGAAGGGTACCGAGCCGCCGTTCACGGGCCGCTACCTCCACAACAAGGAGTCGGGCGTGTACGCCTGCGTCGTCTGCGGCGCGGAGCTGTTCGCTTCCGACGCCAAATACGATTCGGGTTCTGGCTGGCCCTCGTTCTGGCTGCCGCTGGCCGGTGACCGCGTTGCGACGCACCGTGACGCAAGCCACGGCATGGTGCGCACCGAGGTCACCTGCGCGAACTGTGGTGCCCACCTCGGCCACGTCTTCGACGACGGCCCGCAGCCGACAGGGCTGCGCTACTGTGTGAATTCGGCGTCGCTCGACTTTCACCAGCAGCCGCACAAGCCGCCCGAGGAGAAGTGATCGAATGAACGTCGTCCGGTCGCTCGCCGGCGCAGTGGCCGCCGCCGCCGTGCTTGCACTCACCGGGGGCTGCGCGCCTCCTCGTGCCACGCAGGCCACGACGGCGGAAAACCAGGTGTCCGAGCTGCAGCTGCAGGATCTCGTCGTCGGGCAGGGCGCCGAGGCGACGCCCGGCTCGAGCGTTACGGTGCATTACAGCGGCTGGCTGTACGACCATGGCGCTACGGATCACAAGGGCAAGCCGTTCGACAGCTCGCGCGAGGGTGGGCAGCCGTTCAGTTTCGCCCTGGGAGCGCGCCAGGTGATCGCCGGGTGGGACCAGGGCGTGGCGGGCATGCGCGTCGGCGGCCAACGCCGGCTCGTGATCCCAGCCGCGCTGGCGTACGGCGACCAGGGTGCGGGTGGCGTGATACCGCCCATGGCGACGCTCGTGTTCGACGTCGAGCTGCTCGACGTACGACCGGCCCCGGGGCGCTGAACGCGAAGCGCCGCGTGGAGCTCACTTGACCGAGGGGTTGAGCGCGTAGGTGCCGGTCAGGCGCGCCTCGGCCAGCACGTGCCGGGCGATCGCCTTCTTGACCTGGGGGCCGGTGATTTCTCCTTCGATCGGCAGGCGCGCCAGGTCAGTCGCGTACAACACGAAATGATAGTGATGCAGCAGCGCATCGTTCCAGGGCGGACACGGACCGTCGTAGCCGAAATACTTGCCGTCCATGTCGGGGTCGCCGGCGAACCACTG
>JAJTCR010000015.1 GCA_021325695.1 Steroidobacteraceae bacterium
TGCCCCACCCAGGAACCGCGGCTGCGCCACCCAGTGCTGGTCCAGCACGCGCATCCGGCGCCAGCGAAAACCCTTCCATCGCGTCTTGGGTCGCGAACTCACGTAAACGACCCCCGCGCCCGACGCCTGCGCGGCGCGGTACTGGGCCAGGCGGCCCGAACTGTCGAAAATCACGACGTCCGGTTGCTCGGCGCGGATGTACTCGATCACGCGCGCGTTCGACCGCGTGGGCGAGTCCTCGAGAGAGAGCACGCCGTACGGCGCCTCGCGCGCATAGGGCGCCGCTCGGTTCAGCACGAACCGGATCCGGCAGCCGGGCCAGCGGCGCTCGAGCCCGCGGGCTGCGGCGAGCGAGCGGTAGTACTCGCCCGCGCCACCGGGGCCGGAGACGGGAATGAACAGGAAGCGCGGCTCGGCCTCGACCATGCGCGCAATTCTACCGTCCCGCGGGTGTGGAAGAGGGCAGCGCCGGCTCAGCGGATGCGCGCCGCGGGCGCCTGTTCGACCTCGAGACGTCCGTGTTTGACGAGCCGCGCCTCGATCCCGGCGCGCGTGCGCTCGTGCTGCGCCGTGAGCTGGTCGACATTGGCGCCGCCGTCGAAGGACGCGAGCAGCCGGTCGTCCTCCTCGCGCGACCAAGGCTTGCCCGCGTTGCGGGGCAGGTTCGCTTGCCGCCGCTGCAGTCGCGTGCGCGACTCCAGCGCTTCCGCTGCGAGCACGAACGCGCTCACGACGTCGGGCGTCTGCAGCGCCGCAACGTCGGTCAGCGGGCTTGCCCCGGCCGGGCCCACGTCCGCTGCGAGCGACCTGAGAATTCCGGCGGCCTTGATGTCGTCCATGTGCTGCTCCTGCCTGCAGTGAACCAACGCGGGATGCGCGTGCGGCGCGCAGGAGCATTCCACGCGAGCCACGGGGTCGCGCACGAGCTGAATTTGCGGGCAGTGGGCGGCAAATTGCCGCGCGCACGCGGTCAGTCGTCGTCGTGTTCGACGTTTTCGTCTTCGTCTTCGTCGTCGTCCTGGTCGTCGTCCTCGTTGTCTTCGTTTTCGTTGCTGCCGCGTTCGGGCGGCTCGGTCGTGATCTCGAACAGCGGTCGCAGGAAGCGCAGACGCTCGACGGGGTCGTCGAGTTCGAGGCAGTGCTGCTTGTGCCCCGGCGGCAACGGCAGGATCTCGGCGAGCCGACCGCCCACCCAGGCGGCGTCGTCGAGTCGTCGCTCGAGCGACTCGTAGGGCTCACCGATCTGCTCGAGCACGTGACCGAGCGCGGGGCCGAGGTCCGCGAACTCGTCGGGCAACGGTACGCTCGGGTCCTCGGGCAGCCATTCGACCTCGGCCAGGTGCAGACCGTCTCGCGCGCGGCTGCGCGCGTGGATGCGGAACCGCCGCTCGCCACGGGCCTCGATTCCGAGCAGGCCGTCGGGCTGGCCGGAGAAGTCCACGATCCGCGCATAAGTGCCGACGTCGCAGGTTTCGGTCGGCGACGTGCCCGCCTCCTGTCCCTCGGCGATCAGCACCACGCCGAAACCGGTGTCCTCGCGCAGGCAGCGTCGCACGAGGTCGATGTAACGTGCTTCGAAGATGCGCAGCGGCAACGGACCGCCCGGAAACAGCACGGTGTTGAGCGGAAACAGCGGGATCTCCGCGCGCGTTGCGGTCTCGGGGGTCGACATGGCTCCGATTATGCCCCGTCAGGCAGGCGCGCGAGCCCGCGTCCGCAGCGCGTGCAACAGGCGTTCGTGCAGGCCGCCGAACGAGCCGTTGCTCATCAGGACGAGGTGGTCGCCCGGACGTGCCTCCCCGATCAGCCCCGCGACGAGCGGCTCGAGCTCGCCGTGCACGACGGCGAGACGGCCGAGCGGCTGCATCGCCTCGCCCACGTCCCACTTCACCTCGGGCGACCGGTAGACGAACACCTTGTCCGCGCCGCGCAGCGACTCGGCGAGCGCCGCCTTGTGCGTGCCGAGTTTCATCGTGTTCGAGCGCGGTTCCAGCACGGCGATCACACGCCCCGGTCCCGCCTTGCGACGGACTCCCTCGAGCGTGGTGGTGATCGCGGTCGGGTGATGCGCGAAGTCGTCGTAGACGACGATGCCGTCGACGATGCCGCGCACCTCGAGCCGCCGCTTCACGCCGCCGAAATGGCGCAGTGCTTCGAGCGCCGCCGCTTCCTCGACGCCGGCGTGCACCGCCGCCACGATCGCGGCGAGCGCATTGGCGGCGTTGTGTCGCCCGAGCAGGTTCCAGTCCACACACCCCAGGTGTCGCTCGCCGCGGCAGACCTCGAAGCTCCCGTAATCACCGCCGTCGCCCGTCGGGGCGATGTGCCACTCGGCGTCGGCGCCGGGCCGCGTCGCGAATCGCTCCACGGGCGTCCAGCAGCCGAGCTGCAGCACCTCGTCGAGGTTCGGCTCCTCGGCGTTGACCACGAGCCGGCCGTTGCGCGGGACCGAGCGCAGCAGCAGGTGGAACTGGCGCTGGATCGACGCGACGTCGGGGTAGATGTCGGCGTGGTCGTGCTCGAGGTTGTTGAGGATCGCCGTGCGCGGTCGGTAGTGCACGAACTTCGCGCGCTTGTCGAAGAACGCCGTGTCGTACTCGTCGGCCTCGATCACGAAGTGCCGTCCGTCGCCGAGGCGTGCGCTCATGCCGAAATCGAGCGGCACGCCGCCGATCAGGAACCCGGGCTTGAGGCCGGCGTGCTGCAGGATCCACGCGAGCAGGCTGCTCGTGGTCGTCTTGCCGTGCGTCCCCGCGACACCGAGCACCCAGCGGTCGTTGCGCTGGAGCACGTTGCGTGCAAGCCATTCGGGACCCGATTCGTACGGCCGGCCACTGTCGAGCAGCGCCTCGACCAGGGCGTTGCCGCGACTGAGGACGTTGCCGACCACGAACACATCCGGCGCGAGCTTGAGCTGGTCCGGCTCGTAACCCTCGATGACGTCGACCCCGAGCGCCGCGAGCTGCGTGCTCATCGGTGGGTAGACGTTGCGGTCGGAGCCCGTGACGCTGTGGCCCGCGGCCCGGGCGATCGCGGCAATGCCGCCCATGAACGTGCCGCAGATGCCGAGGATGTGCAGATGCAACGGTCAGCTCCCTTTTCCTGCCGCGAGTTCGAGCAGCAGGTTGATCAGCAGGAAATACGTGAGCGACAGCGCCACGCCCGTGAACAGGTTCGAGTCGGTCGCGAGCTTGAGGATGCGCCCGGTGACGAGTGCGAACACGACGACGAGCGACAGCGCCACGAAGCCCGCGACCGGCGACTCCGGCCCCAGGTCCAGCGACGACAGCAGCCACTGCGTCGGCAGGAACAGCACGACGCCGAGCACCGCCCCCGTGCCCAGCACGGCCGTCGCTGTCTGCAGGAAGCGCTCGCGCCGGTTGAACAGCCGCAGCAGCAGCCACACGCCGCCGGCGAGCAGCAGCGGGTCGAGCACGACGAAGACGAACCACGCGGCCGCCGGTTCGTCGAGCAGCGACAGTTGCAGCGCGCTCACGACGACGTAGGCCAGGGCGGCCACGCCCAGCAGCAGCGGCGATGCGGGGAGGTCCTGCGGGCCGCGGCGCCAGAGTACGATGTCGAGGAAGACCGTCAGGAATTGCAGCACGATGCGACGCGGCGGCCTGAGGAACGGCGATTCTACACGCAGGTCACCCGTCCGATGCGCGAAGCCAAGTTGATCCACGACGCCGGCGAACTCGACGCGGCGCTGTTCCGCCTGCGCGGCGCCGACCGGCTCGCGCTCGACACGGAGTTCATGCGCGAGCGCACGTACCACCCGCAACTCTGCCTGGTGCAGCTCGCGACCGAGACGGACTGCTTGCTGATCGATCCGCTGGCAGCTCTCGACCTAGCACCGCTGTACGAGCTGCTGCAGGACCGTACCAAGCTCAAGATTCTGCACGCAGCGCGCCAGGACCTCGAAGTGCTCCAGCTCGCGGGTGGTGCCGTGCCGGGTCCGCTGTTCGACACGCAGGTGGCGGCGGCCATGCTCGGGTTTCCCGCGCAGGTCGGCTATGCCGAACTGGTCGCGCGCCAGCTCGGTCACTCGATCGACAAGGGCCAGACGCGCACCGACTGGTCGAAGCGGCCGCTCACGGCGGCGCAGCTCGCGTATGCGGCCGACGACGTGCGTCACCTGCTCGTGCTCCACAGCGAGCTTCAGGCTGCGCTCGCCGCGCAAGGCCGCGCCGGCTGGATCGAGCAGGAAACGGCGACGCTCGAGAATCCGGCGCTGTATCGAACGGATCCGGCCGCGGCCTGGAAGCGACTCAAGGGACTCAACCGGCTGCGCCCGGCGGAGCAGGTTGCGGCGCGCGCGCTGGCCGACTGGCGCGAGCGACGCGCGCTCGAATCGGACAGGCCGCGCACGTGGATCCTGTCGGACGAGGCGCTCTACGCGATCGCGACGCGCGCGCCGGCGACGAGCGCCGCACTCGAGGCCATCGACTCGCTGCCGGCCGGTATCGTGCGCCGCCGTGGCGAGGAACTGCTCGAGTTGCTGCGTGCGGCCCGCGAGGGCGAGCCGCCGGCACCGCTTGAAGTACCGCGCAAGCCGACCAACGAGGAGCAGGCCCTCGCCGCCGAGTTGCTGACAGTCGTGCGCGACCAGGCGACCACGCTCGGGTTGGCGGCGGAAGTGCTCGCCACGCGCAAGGAGGTGGAGGCGATCGCGTACGGCTCAGTCGCGCCGGAGCAGAGCCCGCTGCTGCGCGGCTGGCGGCGCGAGGTGGTCGGGACGAAGTTGCTCGAGCGGCTCGAACGTCGGCCGTAGCGGGTTGCTGCAAGTGCGCCTGTGACGGACGTTCCACGAGGCAATCCCTGCGCCGGATGCAGGGTCTCGCCGATTTTTTGTCGGCCCGCGTGCAGGCGCCGCGGCCCGCGTTCAGTGCTGCGCCAGGTCAGGCGCCGGAGACCTTGACGAACTCGGCATAGACGCGATCCATGGGCTGGTCGGCATTGACGACCTTGAGCAGTCCGCGCGCCCGGTAGTGTTCGATCAGCGGGCTCGTCTGCTCGTTGTAGACCTTGAGCCGGTTCTCGATCACGTCTTCCTTGTCGTCGTCACGCTGCTTCAGCGTGGGCGCGTCGGCGCCGTGCACCGGGTTGTCGCAACGCTCCCCCTTCTCCGACGGCGCCGAGTACGCATTGAATACCTTGCCGCAGACCGGGCAGGTGCGGCGTCCGGTCAGGCGCATGAACAGCGCCTTCTCGTCCACCTTCATCAGCACCACGGCATCGAGTGGCTGTTCGAGTTCGGCCAGCACCCGGTCGAGCGCGTCGGCCTGGGCGCAGTTGCGCGGATAACCGTCGAGGATGAAGCCCGCAGCGGCGTCCGGTCGGCCGAGACGCTCGCGGATCAACCCGAGGACGATGTCGTCGGTCACCAGTTCGCCCGCGTCCATCGCGGCCTTGGCGCGCTGGCCGAGATCGGTGCCGCGGGCCACGGCATCGCGCAGGAGATCGCCGGACGAGACCTGCGGGATGCCTTTCTGGTCGCGCAGCCGTTGAGCCTGCGTGCCCTTGCCGGAGCCGGGAGCTCCGAGTAGTACGAGTCTCATTCTGGTTTGCCGTCCGCGGTCCGTCCGAAGGGGGCTGCACCCTACTCGCAGCCAACCGCCAGTGTCCAGACCCGGACTTCCTGCGAGAGCTGCCGACCGACCACGCCCATCCGCTATCATTCGGGATCTAAGTCCCCGTTTTGCGTAAATTTTTCCCCTGCTGGAGTCGCGATGAAAGCATCGGTGCGTCCACGCAATGCGTTCTATGCCCAATCGGGCGGCGTCACTGCCGTCATCAATGCCTCGGCCTGCGGCGTCATCGAGACCGCGCGCAAGCACAAGCGCCAGATCGGCACGGTCTACGCCGGCCGCAACGGGATCCTGGGCGCGCTGCACGAGGAGCTGATCGACACCAGCCAGGAGAGCCCCGCCGACATCCGTGCATTGCGCCACACCCCCGCGGGCGCCTTCGGCTCCGCGCGCTACAAGCTCAAGAAGTTCGCGGACGACCCGCGCGAATACGAGCGGCTGATCGAGGTGTTCAGGGCGCACGACATCGGCTATTTCTTCTACAACGGCGGCGGCGACTCGGCCGACACGTGCTTCAAGGTGTCGATGCTGGCGGAGAAGCTGGGCTACCCGCTGCAGGCGATCCACGTCCCGAAGACCGTGGACAACGACCTGCCCATCACGGACTGCTGCCCCGGCTTCGGGTCCGTCGCCAAGTACGTCGCCGTCTCGATCCGCGAGGCCGGGTTCGACGTCGCCTCGATGGCGAAGACGTCGACCAAGGTGTTCGTGCTGGAAGTGATGGGTCGTCACGCCGGCTGGATCGCGGCCGCCGGTGGTCTCGCCGCAGGCAAGGCCGGCGAGGCGCCGCACATCATCCTGTTCCCCGAGATCCGGTTCGACGAAGACGCATTCCTCGCCCGCACCAAGGAGTGCGTCGACAGGTACGGGTATTGCGCGGTCGTGGTTTCCGAAGGCGTGAAGAACGCGGAAGGCAAGTTCCTGGCCGACGCCGGCACGCGCGATGCGTTCGGCCACGCGCAGCTGGGTGGCGTAGGTCCCGTGGTCGCGCAACTCGTCAAGGACAAGCTCGGCTACAAGTATCACTGGGCGGTCGCCGATTACCTGCAGCGCGCCGCGCGGCACATCGCGTCGAAGGTCGACGTCGAACAGGCGTATGCCGTCGGCAAGGCCGCGGTCGAATTCGCGGTCAAGGGCCACAACTCGGTCATGCCGGCGATCGTCCGGACCTCCAACCGTCCCTACCGCTGGAAAATCGGCATGGCGCCGCTCGACCAGGTGGCGAACGTCGAAAAGATGCTGCCGCGCGACTACATCACGCCCGACGGTTTCCACATCACGGCGAAGGGGCGGCAGTACCTCGCGCCGCTGATCCAGGGCGAGGATTACCCGCCTTACGAGAAGGGGTTGCCGCGCTACGTGGTTCTGCGTAACAAGCCGGTCCGGAAGAAGCTGAAGACCGCCTTTGTGTTATAGTCCCGCGCCTTTTTTCCGGGCCGGCCAAGGGTCCTAGAACCCGCGGGCCCGGGCCGAATCGCACCAGCCAAGACGACCCCGCCGAGGGAGGTTTGATCATGACGACCGACAACGCGCTGCTGCTCGCGATCGCCGCGGGCGTGGCGGCGATCCTGTATGGAATCCTTTCCGTCCGCTGGATCCTGGCGCAACCGGCCGGCAATGCCCGGATGCAGGAAATCGCCGCAGCCATCCAGCAGGGCGCGAGCGCCTACCTGAACCGCCAGTACACCACGATCGGCATCGTCGGCGTCGTGCTGTTCCTCGTGATCGGTTTCGCCCTGCACTGGACCACCGCGGGCGGCTTCGCCGTCGGCGCACTGCTCTCCGGCCTGGCCGGCTACATCGGCATGAACGTGTCGGTTCGAGCCAACGTGCGCACCGCGCACGCGGCGAGCGTGGGCCTCGATCCGGCGCTGCAGGTCGCGTTCCGCGGTGGCGCGATCACTGGGATGCTCGTCGTCGGCCTCGGCCTGCTCGGCGTCGCCGCGTATTACCTGGTCATGCTCAACGTGGCCGAAACCACCGACGAGGCGCTGCACTCGCTGGTCGGACTCGCCTTCGGTGGCTCGCTGATCTCGATCTTCGCGCGTCTCGGCGGCGGCATCTTCACCAAGGGCGCCGACGTTGGCGCCGACCTCGTGGGCAAGGTCGAAGCCGGCATCCCGGAAGACGATCCGCGCAACCCCGCCGTGATCGCGGACAACGTGGGCGACAACGTCGGTGACTGTGCCGGCATGGCCGCCGACCTGTTCGAGACTTACGCCGTGACCGTGGTCGCGACGATGCTGCTCGCGGGCCTCACGATGCAGTCGCTGGGTGAGAACGCGGTGATCTACCCGCTCGTGCTCGGCGCCGTGTCGATCGTGGCGTCCATCGTCGGCACCTTCTTCGTCAAGGTGCGCGAAGGCGGCAAGATCATGAACGCGCTGTACCGCGGCCTGATCGTCTCCGGCGTGATCGCGGCCGTCGCGTTCTATTTCGTGACGGACTCGATGATGGGTGAAGCGGCCCCGGGGCTCTTCGGCTGCGCCCTGATCGGCCTGGCCCTCACGGGCGCCATGATCTGGATCACCGAGTACTACACCGCCACCGAATACGCGCCGGTGCGTTACGTCGCCGCGGCGTCGCAGACGGGCCACGGCACCAACGTCATCGCCGGACTCGCAGTGTCGATGAGGTCGACCGCGCTCCCCGTGCTGGCGATCTGCGCCGCGATCTGGGGCGCCTATACGCTCGAAGGCCTCTACGGCATCGCGATCGCCGCGACGGCCATGCTGTCGATGACGGGCATGATCGTGGCCCTCGACGCGTACGGCCCGATCACCGACAACGGCGGCGGCATCGCCGAGATGGCGGGGCTGCCGAAGGACGTGCGCAAGGTGACCGACGCGCTCGACGCGGTCGGCAACACGACCAAGGCCGTCACCAAGGGTTACGCGATCGGCTCCGCGGGCCTTGCGGCGCTGGTGCTGTTCGCCGATTACACGAGCAACCTCGAGATCGCCGGCAAGCTGCAGGTATTCAGCCTGTCCGACCCGGCGGTCATCATCGGCCTGTTCATCGGCGGCCTGGTGCCGTACCTGTTCGGCGCCATGGCGATGGAAGCGGTCGGTCGCGCGGCCGGCTCGGTCGTGGTCGAGGTGCGTCGCCAGTTCCGCGAGATCAAGGGCATCATGGAGGGCACGGCCAAGCCGGACTACTCCAAGGCCGTCGACATGCTGACGCGCGCCGCGATCAGGGAAATGATCGTGCCCTCGCTGCTGCCGATTTTGATTCCGGTGATCGTTGGCTTCGGCATGAACTGGCTGCTCGGACCGGGCGCGGGCATCAAGGCGCTGGGCGGCGTGCTGATCGGTACGATCGTGACGGGCCTGTTCGTCGCGATCTCGATGTGCACGGGTGGCGGCGCCTGGGACAACGCGAAGAAGTACATCGAGGAAGGCAACTTCGGCGGCAAGGGCTCGGACACGCACAAGGCCGCGGTGACCGGCGACACGGTCGGCGATCCCTACAAGGACACCGCCGGCCCGGCCATCAACCCGCTGATCAAGATCATCAACATCGTGGCGCTGCTGCTGGTGCCGCTGCTGTAACGGGACTGTCGCCGCCGGGGCCTGGTCCCTGTCGCTGACTGAGAAAGGCCCCGGCGATCCCGGGGCCTTTCTTTTTGTTCTGCGCGGAATCGACTACGACGGGCGCCTGAAGAGCGAGCTTGGTGTGATCTGCTAAATTGGCATCGTGGGGGCGTTCCCGATCATTGCGGACTTCATATGAGGGGTACGCGCACGAGCGACATCTCGCAGATTCGGATTCGCAGGCCAGGCGGCGCCCATTTTTTCGTGATCCCGTCGGGAGTGTCGATCGAACGGTTGCGCCATATCGATCCCGATCGTGACTGGACCGACATGCGGTTGGGGAGAGACCGCTGGGTCGTACAACCGTACGCGAGATTACGGGCGCGAGGCTGGGACGTCACACTGGGGAGTGACGTACCGTCGGCGGGGCTCGTGGTCTATCACAAAGAGACCCATTGTGAGGTTCTGCGCCGCGTTCCGCGGGGCGGGCATCCCGTGCTGATCGCTTGTCGGGCGGATTTCCGCTCCGCCGACGAGGCGGATTTCGAAGTCGTGCAGAACGGCTGTCACGCCGACTCCGTGCGGGTTTTCTTCGTGCCGTTCTGGCCGCAGCCTGGCCTGATTCCACGGGACCCTGCACGTGGTCACACCGTCGAAAACGTTGCGTTCAAGGGCCACATCGGCAACCTGACGCCTGAACTTCGCGGGCCGGAATTTCAGCAGTTCCTGGAGCGACACGGCATGCGCTTCATGCTGGACACGCTGGGCGAGCGCGACGCAAGCGTGCCGGTGCCTGCGGCCTGGCATGACTACAGCGCGGTCGACGTCGTCCTTGCCCTGCGACCGGCAGGCAATCGCGAGCACACGCACAAACCGGCCACCAAGCTCTACAACGCCTGGCTCGCAGGCGTCCCGGCGATACTGTCGCCCGACTACGCATTCCGGGAGCTACGCCGGCAGGCGCTCGATTACATCGAGGTCGACTCGGTCGCAGATGCCTGCCAGGCGCTGCTCCGACTCAGGAACGATCCGCAGTTGTATGCCGCGATGGTCGCCAACGGCCTCGAGCGCGGGCGGGACTTTTCGGCTTCGGCCATCACCGACCGATGGGAAAAGCTGCTGTTCGAGACGCTGCCGCCGCTCGTCGCTCAACGCCCGCAGTGGCAGCGGGGGCGCGCCGGGCGTCAGTTGCTCGGCCTGCAGAGGAAGGCTGCGGGCGTGCTGTCCGGGGCCTCCCGCAAGTGATCAAGAAAGATTCCGGGCACTGCGTAGCCCCGGCCGCCGCGACGTTCCTGTTCCTCACGTACGACCCGGCAGCTCCGTCCTTTCGTTACCGACTCGCTCCGGTGGTCGGACAATTGCGTTCGCTCGGCCACGAGTGCACGACCGTGCAACTCTCCAACGGACACTATGG
>JAJTCR010000380.1 GCA_021325695.1 Steroidobacteraceae bacterium
GGCACAACAAGCAAGGGGCGGCGAGGCGGAGGGCCTCGACCGAAGAGCATATGGCGCGCTTCGCCGGAAGCCGGAACGACAGGATGTCCAGTCCGTTGGCGGGTTGGGTCACCCGCTTGCGGCACCGTGTGCTGCCGACCTACGTCGACGGCAGCGAGCTGCCGGACGACCCCGAGCCGCCGTATCGCGCGCGCCTGCACGTCCCGGAGCAGGTGACCCCGTCAGGCATGGAAGTGACCGAGCGCGAAGTCGTGCGTGGAACCGTGAAGGTCGTGTACGAGATCCGGTGTGGCTGTCGTCGACGCTGGTTCCAGCGCGAATTCCAGCGCGTGCAGGTCTGCCCGCGTTGCGGGCGCGCCGTGCTGGTGGAGCCGCCATGACCTGATCGGGCTCCCTGACCGGCCGCGGCTCGTCTGCTACCATGCGCGCGCTTTTCACTCCCCTCGCGAGCCCGGCGGACCGATCCCAGAATGAGCCAGTCCTATACCGCTCAAGACATCGAAGTCCTGAGCGGCCTCGAGCCCGTCCGGCGTCGCCCGGGCATGTACACCGACACCAGTCGGCCCAACCACCTCGCCCACGAAGTCGTCGACAACAGCGTCGACGAGGCGCTTGCCGGCCACTGCAGCCGCATCGACGTGACCGTCTACAAGGACGGTTCGGTCGAGGTGGCGGACGACGGGCGCGGCATGCCGGTCGACATCCACCCGAAGGAGAAGGTGAGCGGCGTCGAACTGATCCTCACGCGGCTGCACGCGGGCGGCAAGTTCTCGGCCGATTCCGGCTACAAGTTTTCCGGCGGTCTGCACGGCGTGGGCGTGTCGGTCGTGAACGCCCTGTCGAAACACCTCGAGTGCTGGGTGCGCCGCGGCGGCAAGGAATACAACATCTCGTTCAAGAACGGGAAGGTGCATTCCAGGCTCGAGGTCGTGGGCGAGGTCGGCAGGAACAACACCGGCACGACGGTGCGTTTCTGGCCCGACACGAGCTTCTTCGACAGCCCCGATTACTCGATCCCCAGGCTCAAGCACGTGCTGAAGGCGAAGGCCGTGCTGTGCCCGGGACTGCGCATGCGGTTCCACCACGAGAAGACCGGCGAGCGCGAGGAGTGGCTCTACACCGGGGGGCTTGCACAGTACCTGCGCGAGTCGGTCGAGGCCGGCGAGTTCCTGCCGGACGAGCCGTTCACCGGCACGGTCGAAGGCGAGCACGAAGGCGTCGACTGGGCCGTCGTGTGGCGCACCGACGGCGCCACGCGGTTCGAGGAGAGCTACGTCAACCTGATCCCGACCGCGCAGGGCGGCACCCACGTCAACGGCTTCCGTCTCGGCCTCACCGAGGCCGTGCGCGAGTTCTGCGAGTTCCGCAACATCCTGCCGCGCGGCCTCAAGATCGCGCCCGAGGACGTCTGGGACGACACGAGCTACGTGCTCTCGATGAAGATGCGCGATCCGCAGTTCGCCGGGCAGACCAAGGAGCGGCTCTCCTCGCGCGAGCCGGCCGCGTTCGTCTCCGGCATCGTCAAGGACCAGTTCGGCCTCTGGCTCGCGCAGCATCCCGAGCAGGGCGAGCGGATTGCGCAACTGGCGATCGCGAACGCGCAGACGCGGCTGCGTGCGAGCCAGAAGGTCGCGCGCAAGCGGGTCGTCGCCGGCCCGGCGTTGCCGGGCAAGCTCGCCGACTGCTCGAGCCAGGATCCCAAGCGGGCCGAGCTGTTCCTCGTCGAGGGCGATTCGGCCGGTGGCTCGGCGAAACAGGCGCGGGACCGCGAGTTCCAGGCCGTGATGCCGCTGCGCGGCAAGATCCTCAATACCTGGGAAGTCGACGCCGGCGAGGTCCTCTCGTCGCAGGAAGTGCACGACATCACCGTCGCGATCGGCGTCGACCCGGCGGCGCTGGACATCTCGAACCTGCGCTACGACAAGATCTGCATCCTCGCCGACGCCGATTCCGACGGGCTGCACATCGCGACCCTGCTCTGTGCGCTGTTCCTGCGCCACTTCCGGCCGCTGGTGCTTGCGGGGCACGTGCACGTCGCGATGCCGCCGCTGTACCGGATCGACCACGGCAAGCAGGTCGCCTACGCCCTCGACGACGCCGAGCGCAACGGCATCCTCGAGCGCATCCGGACCGAGAACCCGCGCGCGAAACCGACGGTCACGCGCTTCAAGGGCCTCGGCGAGATGAACCCGTTGCAGCTGCGCGAGACGACCATGGCGCCGGAGACGCGCCGTCTCGTGCAACTGACCGTCGACGCCCACGACAACGCCGACCAGATCATGGACATGATGCTCGCCAAGAAGCGTGCGTCGGACCGTCGTGACTGGCTCGAAAGCAAGGGCAACCTCGCCAGCATCGTCGCGCCTGCCATCGAAGGCGCCGACGTCGCGGCCGCCACCGAGTAACCATGCCGAAGAACAACGACACGACCGCGACGCTCGATTTCGAGGGCGTCGAAAAACAGCCGTTGCGCAGTTTCACCGAGCGCGCGTACCTCGAGTATTCGATGTACGTGATCCTCGACCGGGCGCTGCCGCACGTGGGCGACGGATTGAAGCCGGTGCAGCGCCGCATCGTCTACGCGATGAGCGAGCTCGGCCTCGCGGCGACCGCGAAACACAAGAAGTCGGCCCGGACGGTCGGCGACGTGATCGGCAAGTTCCACCCGCACGGCGACTCGGCCTGCTACGAGGCGATGGTGCTGATGGCCCAGCCGTTCTCGTATCGCTACCCGATCGTGGACGGGCAGGGCAACTTCGGCTCGCCCGACGATCCGAAATCGTTTGCGGCGATGCGCTACACCGAGTCGAAGCTCACGCGCTACGCCGACGTGCTGCTGGCCGAGCTCGGCCAGGGCACCGTCGACTGGCAACCGAATTTCGACGGCTCGCTCGAGGAACCCGCGCTGCTGCCGGCCCGGCTGCCGAACCTGCTGCTCAACGGCGCGACCGGCATCGCCGTCGGCATGGCCA
>JAJTCR010000381.1 GCA_021325695.1 Steroidobacteraceae bacterium
GCGTCAGAAACTCGGGATTGCCGAGCAGATAACGGCCAGTCATCCGTCGCGGCTCACACAACAGCCGCCAGACCCACTCTGAGCGCAGGCGCCGGACGATCGGCGGTGCGCGTCGCACGGCGCCGGCATAGAAATCCAGGCAGGCGCCGACGCCCAGTACGACCGGGACTCGCAGCTGCGCACGATGCGCTGCGATCCAGTGTTCCTGCGCCGGCACGCCCTTGGCAACGAAGAGAATGCGAGCGCCCGATGCATTCAGCGCCTCGAGGCGCGCGGCTTCGTGTTCGGCGGGCAGGTAGCCGTGTTCGACCCAGGCCACGTTCAGTCCGGGCCAGCGGCGCTCCATCCGTGCCTTGCACGCCTCGGCGATGCCGGGTTTCGCGCCCAGGAACGCGATTGGCACGTGCGCCGCGGCAGCCGCCGCGCAGATCTCCGGGAACAAATCCGTGCCATTGACGTTGTGCTCGAGTGGCTCGCCCAGCAGCCGCGCGGCCATCGCCATGCCGACGCCATCCGCGAACACGAACGGCGCACGCGCCAGCACGCTCGCATAAGCGGCAGAGCGTGCCGCGACGTTGACGCAGTGCGCGTTCACGAAAAATACGTCGAGTGGCTCGCCACGCAGCGCGCAGTCCACGATGAAACGCGCAGCCCGAGGCAGCGCGACATCCCACAGGCGAAAGCCCATGAGCGTGCGCAGCCGATCCGGGACAACCGGGGACGGCAGGTGCGACGGACGGTCGACCGCGGCATATTCGGCCCTGAGCGAGGTCTGCACGGGTCATCCCTTCATCGCGGTGGCGCCCGGCTCTGCGCGTCGCGCCACCGAGTCGCCACGCATCAATGCGCGCCCCTGCACATAAGCTCGAGCCGGATTGACGAGCAGCACGCCGCTCAGGTGCGCGATGTAGCTGAACCGATACCAGGCCTTCGCCGGCCACATCACGCCCCGCGGCGCGAGGGGCTCGTAGCCCAACCGTCCCATCAAAGGTGCGCATATGCGTTCGCTGATGTGGACTTCAGCCGGTGTCAGCACGTCCTGCCAGATGTCGATCGCGTCGCTGTGCAGACCACGACGCATCCCGCCCACCGACGACTGGTGTGAAGAATTCACCTGGCCGACGTCCAGCATTCCCGGCTCATAGTCGATACCAATGCGCTCACAGATCCGACGCACGGTGGCCTCGGGCTCACGGAGCAGGTCTTCGAAGCGAACCAATGTCACGCGAGGGTGAGCTTTCAGTCGGAGCGCCTCGGCCGTCGCGCGCATCCAGAGCCGTGCGATGGTGTAGGGGTGATAGTTGACCCACACGCGCAGCGACTCGTAACGCGGCATCCGCGCGGCCGCGGACGAGAGTCGACGGCGCTGCCAGCGCTTCTTCTGCGAGGCCATCACCGCACGCGGGTCGCGAATCATGTGGATGACGCGCGCCTCGGGATACAGTTTCAGCAACGCACGTGCGTAAAAAATGTATCGCGGCGTCTGTTCGCACGCGATCGACTTGCCGCCCGACGCTGCCAGTCCATTGACAACGGCAGCAAAGAGCTCCACGGGATCGGTGCCGGCCGGACCGAGGGCCGCCACGATGGCGGCCGCTTCGCGGCGGTGGTCGGGACCGATGACGTAACTGAGCGCACCCTGTTCCTGCCGCGCGAGCATGTCCGCAGCGGCCTCGATCGCCCGCTTCTTCGAGAAATGGCGCCGGCCAGCACGCGGATCGCATGCCCGACCGAAGTAGTGCAGTTCCTTGAGGCCGAGCACCGAGCTATGGTTTCGCAGCACGAAGCTCAGCAGCGTCGTGCCCGAGCGCGAAGCGCCCGTGATGAACAAGATAGGTTGCCGAGTCATGCTCCGTCCCCAGTCTGCTTCAGCGGCTGCGCACGGTCTCCGTGCGCAGCCGCGTGTCGATCGTCCGTCCCCAACGAGCGAATCAGGCAGCGTCGCGGGTGAACTCCGTGAGCGGTTCGCCGAGGAAGCGGCTGGGACTCCAGACGCGACGCACTTTCGGGTTGGCCATCTCGGAGATCAACGCTCCGACGATGCCGAGGAACAGGCCCAGCACGACCGCGCTGATCATGTTGAGCGGGATATTCGGGCTCGACGGTTCCGACGGCGGCGTGGCCGGGCTCAGGATCGCGATGTTCGTCTGGTTGAACTGGCTCTCCATCGCGGACTTGAAGTACGCCTGCAGCGTCGCTTCGTAGTTCTGCTCCTGCGTGTTCACCTCGTTCAAGAGAGTGTCGAGTCCGTCACGCTGACCCTGCAGGCGCAGGATGTTGCGTTTCTGGGCTTCGTACTGCCCCGCCAGCGCCCGCTCCTGCTGCAGGGCCGCCTGGTACTCCGGATGGTTCTGGCCGAGCTGACGGGCGCGAGCCGCCGCTGTCGCCATCTGCGCCTGCACCAGGTTGCGCGAAATGTCGTCGAGGCGCGCCGACTCGGCGCCGAGCTTGTCGTCGAGCGAGACGACGCCGCGCTGCGATTGCAGCTCCGTCACGTTGGCCCGTGATTCATCCAGGCGGGCGCGCATGGATTTGAGCTGCTGTTCCCACCATGGCGCGTTGCGACGCGTCGGCTCTACGGTCAGCTCGAGCGCCGTCGCCACAAACGCCTGGGCATAGGCGTTCGCGAACTGCGCCGCATCGGTCGGCGACGATGCCGTGTACGAGACCGTCACGACGCGGCTGTTGTTCGGCTGCTGCTCCGCCTCGAGGTTCGCCATGATCTGCTGAGCAATCCACTCGCGGATCGGAGTCGGGTTCGGATCCGTGGCGGCGTACGCCTCGCGCCAGCCGGGATTGCGGTGCAGACCGAGCTTGTCCACGACCTTCAGCGCCACTTTCTGGCTGCGAATGATGTCGAGCTGGGTCGCGACGTAGGTCGACGCGAGCTGCGCCGACGTCGTGGTGCTCTGCGCGTCGAAGGGATTGCGCCCGTCATAGTTGAGTACGAGCGAGGAGGTC
>JAJTCR010000382.1 GCA_021325695.1 Steroidobacteraceae bacterium
ACGTGCGCGGCCGGATTGCGTGCGCGGGTCTGGGTCGCGAGGTCCATGAAGCGCTCGAACGCCGCGCGCTCTCCCGCGAGCGTCGTCGCCCAGAGCGCCGTGTAGGCATACCGGCCCTGGGCGTCGCGCATCACGTAACCGAGCAGGTATTCCTGCACGCCGTGCTCGGTGAAGTGATTGCCCTCGAAGTCGAGAAAGATGTCGTCGGGCGTGGGCTCCGGCAGCCGCGCAAGGCCGTGCTCGGCGTCGAACGGTGCCTTGAGCTCGTGGTACGGCAGGCGACTTTCGCGACCGCGCAGCTGCGCACGGGCCTGCGCGCGGACGCGCAGCAGCGCCTCGCGCGATCCGCGTGACGGTTCGGGGACGTCGTCGACCGCGGCGAGCGTCGCGAGCGTCGCGATGCCTCCCTCGCGCAGCGTCCTGATCTGCGTGCTCGAGATGCCGGCCACGTAGCAGAGGTGGTCGTCGTCGCGCCGCCGCTTCTCGCACTGCGACCACCACGAGCAGTAGTCGCAGTGCGCGACCATTTCCGGGTAGGTCGCACCGGGCGTCCCGAGGAAGTCGTCGATGTCGCGCTCGAGCAGCCGGAAATACGCGCCGTAGTCGTCGACTCGGTAGGCCTGCGGCGTGAAATCGTTGCCCGGCGTGACCACGTGCATGTGGACCGGTCGCGTCCCCTGGATTCGCTCGAGCAGGTACGAGTACACGCAGAGCTGCAAGATCGTGCCGGCCTTCGTGTCGCGGGCGAGCTTGGTGTCGCAGGCTTCGTAGGACCACGCGCCGAGGGTGCTCGGTCTGTCCACGCGCAGCAGGAAATCCGCGCGACCGGCCCAGGCGCCGTGCGCGAGCGCGCCCTGGTAGATCGCGTCCGCGCCTGCGCGCATGGCGGCCAACGTCGTCTCGATGGTCAGGCCGGCTTCAGTGCCGGCGATCCTGAGGCCCTTTGAACTCAGCCGCTCGAGGTACGCCCGCTCGTGCGCGAGGCCGCGCTCGCGCAGGTCCTCGATGAAGGGATCACTGCGGACCGGCTTCCCGAGCTCGCCGCGCGCCGCGCGCAGGTCGAGCGCGAACAGGTGCCGGCAGCTCAGGTAGTTGCTGAGGTCGGTCGGTGCGCGAACCAGGGCGTCGGGTGTCTGCTTCATGGTGCGTCCTGCGCGCTAGTTTGCCAGCCTTGGCAGCAGCGTACGCAGGGGTCGACGGCACCATCGTGCGAAGCCGCAGGCTCATGCGGCGAGCCTCACCGGGGCACCGCACCGTCGCGCACGGCGTGCAGGCGCTCCTCGGCAGCGCGAAGCGCGAACACGGGCACGACGTCGCTGACTCCGTCGACCGGACCGCAGTCCGGCGTCGCATCGTCCTTGCTTCCGCCGTCGACCGCACTGTGCTGCCCGACCGCAACGGGCGGCACGGCCGCGCGAGCAGCCCATGCATTCGACGCGGCGAGCGCGTCCGCCTTGACCGCGCCGGCCGCCCCCAGCGCCAGCGTGAGCATGACGATGGCGCGAGCGATGCCGGCCGGGAGGCGCCGCAAATCGGTGACTGGGTCCATGGTGTGTCTCCTTGCTGAACGACGGGTGGTTCGGAGTTCGACGCGCTGCAAGGTAGGCGTCGACCCTTGTCGTTGCTTGAAGAAGGGCTGGAGATTTCGTGGAGATTGCGGGACAGGGCCGACAGCCCGGCCTCGAAGGCCCGTCGTAGAATGGGCCATGGTCACCCGCAAACGAGTCGAGCCGAACCAGGAACGCCTCGACCGCGTCGTCGCCGAAGCGCGCCGAGCCAAGGACGAGCGCGACAGGAGTTACCGCGGCCAGGCGCTCAAGCTGTTCCCGTGGATCTGCGGCCGCTGTGCCCGCGAGTTCGATCACACGAACGTGCACGAGTTGACGGTCCACCACAAGAACCACGACCACGACCACAACCCGCCCGACGGCAGCAACTGGGAGCTGCTGTGCCTTTACTGCCACGACAACGAGCACCAGCGGCAGCTCGAACAGCACGGCGGTATCACCGTCGGCAAGGCATCGAATGAGTCCGGCGCGACGCACACACCGTTTGCGGACCTGGCGTCGCTGCTGAAAAAGCCGCCCGGCGACTGAACGTCCGAAATCGCACCGGGTCTGACGAGGCGCGGTGTCAGCCCGCACATAGGCTCATCGGGCCTGTGGCAACCTGAGGTAATGCGCTCGGCGAGTGCAGGAGGCGAAAGCGAGTGTTCCGGATGAACACGGCATCGTTGAATGCCACGTTGAAGCAATTGCAGCAGGCGACGCGTGACCACCTGGCGTGGCGGGACCAGCTCAGCCGCACGATGGTCTGTCGGCTGCCCTGCCGCGCCGACGACCTCGCGGCGGACGCGCATCACCGGTGCGCCTTCGGGCGCTGGTATTACGCCGACTCGTCGGCCGAGTTGAGGCGGCAGAAAGTCCTCGGTGCGATGGAGACACAGCACGAGGTCGTGCACCGGATCGCCGCGGCGATGCTGCGGAAATACACCGACGGACGGCCGATCCCGCCCGCCGATTACGACGAGTACGTGGCCGCCGGGGAGCGCCTGCGCCGGGAGCTGGACACGCTGCGCCACGAGATGCAGGACATCCTGCGCAGCACCTGCCCGGTCACCGGCGCCTTCGGTCGCGCACGCCTGGTCCCGGAACTGCGGGAATGGCGCGCACTGGCGGCGCGCGACGTGCAGCAGTGCTGCATCGCTTTCATGGACGTCGATGACCTGAAGACGCTCAACGACGTGCACGGTCACACCGTCGGCGACCAGGTCCTCGAGGGGATGATCGATTACGTGACGCAGAACCTGCGGCCGTACGACAAGGTCTACCGCTACGGCGGTGACGAGTTCCTGCTCTCGCTGCCCGCGATCGACCTGCAGCAGGCCGAGCAGCTGATCGCGCGCATTCGCGACGGCATCGGAGAGGTTCCGTTCGTCGTGGCGGCCGACGGTCGACCGA
>JAJTCR010000016.1 GCA_021325695.1 Steroidobacteraceae bacterium
GCCGTGGCCGACTTTTCGGGTGGTTGGCGCATGCGTCTCAACCTCGCGCAGGCGCTGGTGAGCCGGGCCGACCTCATGCTGCTCGACGAGCCGACGAATCATCTCGACCTCGACGCGGTGGTCTGGCTCGAGCAATGGCTCGCGCACTACCGCGGCACGCTGCTCCTCGTCTCGCACGATCGCGACTTCCTCGACGGCACGGTCACGCACGTGGCCCACCTCGAGCGTGCCCGGGTGGCGCTCTATCCGGGCAACTACAGCGCGTTCGAGATACAGAAGGCGGCGCGCCTCGCCGTCCAGCAATCGCTCTACGACAAGCAGCAGCGCGAGATCGCGCACATGGAAGAGTTCGTCGCGCGATTCCGGGCGAAGGCGAGCAAGGCGCGCCAGGCCCAGAGCCGACTCAAGGCACTCGACCGGCTCGAACGGGTTGCCGCCGCCCACGTCGATGCGCCGTTCGACTTCGAATTCCCGGCGCCGGCGCGATCCCCCGATCCGCTGCTTGCTTTCGACGATGCCCGGCTCGGTTACGGCGCGCGCGTGGTCGTGGCTTCGATCTCGCTCTCGCTCCGACCCGGCACGCGGCTCGGCCTGCTGGGACCGAACGGCGCCGGCAAGTCGACCTTGATCAAGGCCCTGGCAGGCGACCTTGCGTTACTCGACGGCCGTCGCGTCGAGGGTCACGGCCTCGAGATCGGCTACTTCGCGCAGCACCAGGTGGAGCAGCTGCACGGCGACGCCTCGCCGTTGTGGCACCTGTCGCGCCTGGACCCGCGGGCGCGCGAGCAGGACCTGCGCAATTTTCTCGGCGGCTTCGACTTCCGCGGCGAGGTCGCCGACGCGCCGATCGAACCGTTCTCCGGCGGCGAGAAATCCCGCCTCGCGCTGGCGCTGATCGTGCGCAGGCGGCCCAACCTGCTGCTGCTGGACGAACCCACCAACCACCTCGACCTCGAGATGCGCCACGCGCTCACGCGTGCGTTGGCCGGGTACGAGGGAAGCCTGGTGCTGGTTTCGCACGACCGGGCCTTGTTGCGCACCGTCTGTGACAGCTTCCTGCTGGTGGCCGACGGCCGCGCCGTACCGTTCGACGGCGACGTCGACGATTACCTGGCGTGGCTCGTCGACCGACGCGAAGCGGTGAACGCCGGCGCTGCCGGGACCGAGGGTCTCGAAACGCAACGCGAGTCGCGCAAGACGCAGCGTGAAAATGCCGCCGCGGACCGACAGCAGCGACTGGCGCGCCGGCGGCCGCTCGTCAAGGAGTCGACGCAGCTCGAGGCGAAGCTGGGCCAGCTCGAGGCGGAGCGGCGCGACCTCGAGGCAAGGCTCGCAGACCCGGCGTACTACTCGACGGCCCCGGCGTCCGACGTGCAGGCCACGAGCCGGCGCTGTGCGGAGGTCATCGACCAGATCGCGCGCGTCGAGGAGCGCTGGCTGGAGGTGCACACGGAGCTCGAGGGAATCGGGGAGGCCTGACGGCTCGACCGCGCCTGCGAATAACGCTATTTATTTGCGCTTCTTGTCCGCGACGTCGGCCGTCCACGGTGCGCCGGTGTGTTCCTCGATGTATCGGCGAATCATCTGCCGCACGACCTGTGAAGGCGTCGTATCCCGCTCCGCACAGAGACGCTCGAACAGCGCCTTCTTGCGCGGATCGATCAGGATGGTCAGGCGGGCAGTGCGGTCTTCGAGTGCCACGCGGCACACACTCCGTTACGGTGTGCATTTGATTATAATGCAATTTACATTGGAGTAGAATCCCGGTCATGGAGCCCGTGCTCTCGCCCCTCGACGCTTGCCTGGTGTTGCTGACCGGTTGGATCGTCGTCGGCGCCGCCGGAATGCTCAGGCGCGGCAACGTCGTTTTCGTGGCGCGGGTCCTGTTTCCGCTCGGGGCGCTCATCGGTGTGGGCCTCGCCGTCGTCGCCGGCTGGAGTCTCGCGCTGCCGGCCGAGCGGGTCACGCTGCTGATCGGCCTGCCCGACCTGCCCTTTCACCTGCGGCTCGATCCCCTCTCGCGCACGTTCCTGGCGCTGCTCGGCGCCGCCTCGGCAGGCGTCTCGATTTTCGCGGGCGGCTACTTCCGCAAGGGGCAGGGCACGGCGCCCGGTGTGCTCGGGCTGCAGTACCACCTGTTCCTCGCCAGCATGGGTTTCGTGCTGCTGGCGGACGACGCGTACGCGTTCATGGTCGCGTGGGAGACGATGGCCGTAGCGTCCTACTTTCTCGTCACGTCGCAGCACGGCCTGCCCGAGATCCGCAGCGCGGGGTTTCTCTACCTGTTGATCGCGCACGTCGGGGCGATCGCGATCCTGCTCAGTTTCGGCATCCTGCAGGGCGGCACGTGGCAGTTCACGTTCGACGCGATGCGCGCCGCGGAGCTTTCGCCGACCTGGGCGGCAGCCGCGTTCGGCCTGGCCCTGTTCGGTTTCGGCGCCAAGGCCGGACTGCTTCCCACCCACGTCTGGCTGCCCGAGGCACACCCGGCGGCGCCGTCGCCCGTGTCAGCCCTGATGAGCGGCGTGATGCTGAAGACAGCGGTCTACGGCGTCCTGCGCGTCACGTTCGACCTGCTCGGCGAGCCCGCCTGGTGGTGGGGCCTCGTTCCAGTGGTCCTCGGGCTGGCCACGGCGCTCTTCGGCGTGGTCTTCGCGGCCGCACAGACCGACATGAAGCGCCTGCTCGCGTATTCGTCGATCGAGAACATCGGCGTGCTGTTCACGGGCATCGGCCTCGCCATCGTCTTCCATGGCGTCGGCATGCAGGCGCTCGCCACGCTCGCCCTGGTGGCCGTGCTCTACCACGCCGTGAACCACGCGTTCATGAAGAGCCTGCTGTTCCTCGGCACCGGCGCCGTCCTGCACGCGACCGGGGAGCGCAACCTTGGTCGGCTCGGAGGATTGATCCATCGCATGCCCTGGGTCGCCTGGCTCACGCTGGTCGGCGTGCTCGCGATCTCGGGGCTGCCGCCGTTGAACGGCTTCGTCTCGGAGTGGCTGCTGCTGCAGGCGTTCCTGTTTTCGCACGAGGTGCCGCACCCGTTCGTGAACATGCTGTTGCCGCTCGGCGCCGCGATCGTTGCGCTGGCCGCTGCACTCGCCGCGTACGTGATGGTGAAATTCTTTGGCGTCGTCTTCCTCGGGCAGCCGCGCGAGCCGGGGCTCGCGCACGCGCACGACGCGGGACGTCTGGAGAGACTCGGCCTGGTGTGGCTGGCGCTCGGGTGCGTGTTGCTCGGCCTCTTCCCTGCACAGGTCATCGACGCGCTCGGCGCCACGACGACACAACTGATCGGCAGCGTGCCGCCGCAGGGCGCGTCGCCGTGGTGGATGCTGGCGCCCCTGCCGGATCGGCAGGTGTCGTATGCGCCGCTCGTGCTGCTCGCGGTGATCGCGGTGGTGCTCGCCACGACGTCGGTGGTGGTGCGCCGTGTCTACCGGCGTGACGTACGGCGCGCGCCGGCGTGGGACTGCGGATTCGCCCGTGTTGATGCACGGATGCAGGACACGGCCGAGGGTTTCGGCCAGCCGATCCGGCACATTTTCCAGGGGTTCTTCTCGATGGAGCGCGAACTGCCCTCGGCCTTCGACCGTGCACCGCGCTACCGCGTCGTCGTCGGCGACAGGATCTGGCGACTGGTCTATGAGCCGCTCGGTGGCCGCGTGCAGCGGATTGCCGACTCGCTCGCGTGGTTGCAGCAGGGGCGCATCTCCGCGTACCTGACCTACAGTTTCGTCACGCTCGTGACGCTGCTCGCGGTGGTGCTGTGAGCGGCCTCGCCTGGTTCACCCAGTTGCTCGAGGTACTGGCGGCCATCTCGCTGGCACCGCTGTTCCTCGGCTGGGTCAACCAGTGCCGGGCGTGGCTGCAGAACCGCAGGGCGCCCAGCCTGCTCTTGCCGTACCGTGGCATCCGCAAGCTCTTCCACAAGGACGCGGTGCTTGCCGAGGGCGCCTCGCCGCTCTTCCGCGCGGCACCGTACGTCGTCTTCGGCGCCATGGTCGCGGCGGCGGCGATCATCCCGTCGATGGGCACCGGCCTCCCGTTCACCACGGCGGCCGATGCGATTGCCCTGGTCGGGTTGTTCGCGACCGCGCGCGTCTTCATGTCGCTTGCAGCGATGGACATCGGCACCGCGTTCGGCACGCTCGGTGCGCGGCGCGAAATGATGGTGGGCTTCCTGGCCGAGCCGGCTCTCCTGATTGTCATCTTCGTGGCCTCGCTGCTTTCGGCCACGACGGCACTGCCGTTGATCGCAGAGCGCCTCGCGACGCAGGCGCCGGCGCTGTATCCCAGCCTCGCGTTCACCGCGGTGGCGTTCACCATGGTGCTGCTGGCCGAGAACGCGCGCATCCCGGTCGACAACCCCGCCACGCACCTCGAGCTCACCATGATCCACGAGGCGATGCTGCTCGAGTACTCGGCGCGTCACCTCGCGCTGATGGAGTGGGCGGCGGCGCTCAAGCTGTTCAACTACGCATGCATCGGCTTCGCGCTGTTCGTGCCCTGGGGTGCCTCGACCGGCGAGCCCGACCCTGCGGCGCTTCTGCTCTCGATGCCGGTGCTGGTCGGCAAGCTGGCAGTGGCCGGTGTCTGGCTCGCGCTGCTCGAGACGGTCTCGGCGAAGCTGCGCGTGTTCCGGGCGCCCGAGTTCCTCGCCACGGCGTTCATGTTCGCGGTGCTCGGCCTGCTCGTCCACCTGCTCCTCGGGGCCTGACCGGTGAACTTCACGTCGCTCGACCTCCAACTGCTCAACACCTGCGCGGCGCTGCTGCTGCTGGTGTCGTTCGCGATGCTGTCCCAGCGACGTATCGTGTCGCTCGTGAACCTGCTTGCGCTGCAGGGCACGCTGCTCTGCGCCGCCACGCTGCTGCTCGCGTGGCGCACGGGCCAGCACCATCTCTACCTCTCCGCGGCACTGACGCTGGCGCTCAAGGTCGTGGGTCTGCCGTGGCTGCTGCACCGGCTGATCCGCCGGCTCGAGGTGTACTGGGACACGGAGCCGTTGATCAACATGCCGGGGGCGATGCTGGTCGGGCTGGTGACGGTCGTGTTCGCCTTCGGACTGGCGCAGCCGATCGCCGAGCTCGCCAGCACCGCGACACGCAACGCGATCGGCATCGCGGTCGCGGTGATCCTGCTCGCGTTCATCACGATGATCACGCGGCGCAAGGCAATGTCCCAGGTGGTCGGGTTCCTGTCGATGGAGAACGGGCTGTTCTTCGGCGCGATGAGCGCAACCTACGGCATGCCGATGGTGGTCGAGCTCGGCGTCGCGCTGGACGTGCTCGTCGCTGTGCTGGTACTCGGCATCTTCTTCTTCCAGATCCGCGAGCAGTTCGACAGCCTCGACCTGCACCACCTCGAATCGCTCAGGGAGGACCAGTAGTGGAGTTCGCGGTCCTGCTCGCGACGCCGCTCGGCGGGTCGATGCTGCTCGCGCTGTGGGGCCATCGCCGTCGTGCCGCCGAAATCAACGTCGCACTGAGCCTCGTCACGTTCCTCGCGGCCACCGCCCTGACGGCGCGCGTGATCGGCGAAGGCAACTTGCTCACCGGCCGCGATCAGTTCTTCATCGACCCGTTCAACGTGTTCCTGGTCGCGCTGACCGCGTTCGTGGGTCTCACCACTGCGATTTTCTCCCGCCCCTACATGCGCGTGGAGATCGAGCACGGACGACTCAACGCCCACCGCCTGCGCCTGTACCACAGCATGTACCAGCTGTTCATGGCGATGATGCTGGTGGCGCTCACCTCCAACAACCTCGGCCTGCTCTGGGTCGCGATGGAGGCCGCAACGCTGTCGACCGTACTGCTCGTGACGCTGTACCGCACGCCGGCGAGTCTGGAGGCCGGGTGGAAGTACTTCATCCTCTGCGGCGTCGGGATTGCGCAGGCGCTCTTCGGTACGATCCTGCTGTACTTCGCAGCCGAGAAGGTGCTCGGCGCGGAGGGTGTCAGGGCCCTGCTCTGGACCGACCTGGCCGCGGTCAAGGGCGAGCTCGAACCGACGGTGCTCTCGCTCGCCTTCGTGTTCCTGCTCGTCGGGTACGGCACCAAGGTCGGGCTCGCGCCGCTGCACAACTGGCTGCCCGACGCGCACGCCGAAGGCCCGACGCCGGTGTCGGCCGTGCTGTCGGGGCTGCTGCTCAACGTAGCGATCTATGCCGTCGTTCGCTGCAAGGTGCTCGTCGAGGGCTCGTTGCAGTCGTCTCTGCCCTCCAACATGCTGATGGGTTTCGGGCTGCTGTCGGTCGTGCTCGCGGCGTTCTTCCTCTGGCGGCAACGCGACATCAAGCGGCTGTTCGCGTATTCGTCGATCGAGCACATGGGCATCGTCACCTTCGCCTTCGGCATGGGCGGCGCCGTGGCGAACTTCGCCGCCTTGCTGCACATGACGGTGCACTCGCTGACCAAGTCGGCCATCTTTTTCGCGGTCGGTCACGCGGCGCAGAAGGCCGGCTCGCAGCGCATGGAAGACATCCGCGGGTTGCTCGCGATGAATCCCACGATCGGCTGGGGGCTCATGCTCGGATCGCTCGCGATCCTCGGCGTGCCGCCGTTCGGCGTCTTCGCGAGCGAGTTCCTGATCCTGACGACCGCGATGAAGCAGCAACCGTGGGCCACGCCGATCCTGCTGGTGGCGCTCGGGGTCGCTTTCGCGGCCATCTTCGGTCGCGTCCAGTCGATGGTTTACGGTGAGGCCACGGGCCGCCGGCTGCCACACCAGCCCGCGCTGCTGCCAGTCTTCGCGCATCTCGCGCTGGTCCTGCTGCTCGGCCTGTACATTCCTCCGTACCTCGCGGAGTGGTATCGGGCTGCGGCGCGCATGATCGGAGGCGGCTGAGATGTCCCTGAGTCGCTGGCTGCACGACGCGCGACCCATGCCGGGGGCGCCCGGCCTGCGTTGCGTCGACGTCGACGTGACCGCGTGGCGCGACTTCGCGCAGGACAGCGCCGCCGCCGGCGGGCGATTGCTCGCCTTGTGGGGCACAGCTGCGGGCACCGTGCACATGATCGCCCTCGTGCCGGACGCCGCGTTGGTCGCCACGGCCCGCGCGGATCACACCGCTGCAGCCTTCCCCGGCATCGAGGACGTGTTCCCCGCGGCGAGCCGGATGCAGCGCGCCATGCGTGACATGGTCGGCATCGAGACGACGGATGCGGACGGACGCCCGTGGTTGCGACACGCCGCCTGGGGCCCCGACGTGCGGCCGCTCGCGCATTGCGAATTGCCGGCCGCTGTGCCGCAACCCGTCGACGATTACCGATTCGTGCGCGTCGACGGCGACGGCGTGCACGAGATCGCCGTGGGGCCGGTGCACGCCGGAATCATCGAGCCGGGCCATTTCCGCTTCTCCGTCGTCGGTGAAAAGGTCCTGCGGCTGGAGGAGCGGCTCGGCTACGTACACAAGGGCATCGAGCGACGCTTCACCGAGCTGCCGATCCGCGAGGGACATCGGCTCGCGGCGCGTGTCTCAGGCGACTCCGCCGTCGCATTTTCCTGGGCCTACTGCCAGGCCCTCGAGGGAATGACGGACACTCGGATCCCCGCACGCGCCGCGTGGCTGCGCGGCCTAGCGCTCGAACTCGAACGCGCCGCAAATCACCTCGGCGACCTGGGTGCGCTGGGCAACGATGCCGGCTTTGCGTTCGGCCTGTCGCAGTTCCTGCGCCTCAAGGAAGGGCTGCTTCGCGCGACCGCACGCGCGCTGGGACAGCGCTACCTGAACGACTACGTCGTGCCCGGCGGCGTGCGCGCCGACCTTTCTGGCGAGGGTGCAGTCACGCTGGAGCAGTGCGCAGTCTCCCTGGTACTGGAGATCCGCCGCCTGCGCGAAATCTACGAGGAGCACGCGGGCGTCCGTGACCGCTTCGTCGGCGCGGGCACCGTGACGCCGGAGCTCGCGGCACGCCTCGGCCTGGTCGGCCTCGCGGGTCGTGCGAGCGGGCAGGCCTTCGACCTGCGCAGCGACATGCCCTGCGAACCTTATGCGGCGCTCAAGCCGCGAAAGTCTGGTTGCGGCGACGGCGACGTACTCGCGCGCGTGGCGGTCCGTTTCGACGAAGCACTGGAGTCGCTGCGGCTCGTGCGCGCGATGATCGCGCAAGTGCCGACGGCTGAGCTGGTGGCAACCACCGTGACGGAGCCGACAGATGGATCACACGGCATCGGCCTGATCGAAGGCTGGCGCGGCCCGGTGGCGATAGCGCTCGAAGCGGGGCCCGGCGGCACGGTCCGTCGCTGTCACCCGCACGACCCGTCGTGGAACAACTGGCCGGTGCTCGAGCACGCGATCATCGGCAACATCGTGCCGGATTTTCCGCTGATCAATAAGTCCTTCAACCTTTCCTACAGCGGCCACGACCTCTGACGCGACCATGCTCAAGACACTGCGACAGATCGCGAAGGTCGGAATCGTCACGGAAAGCCCGCCGGCGGCCGACGAGGAACTGCGGGTTCGCGCAGGCCTCGAACGCGGAATCCGCGAGATCCTCGGCCGCGCGCTCTGCATCCGGCAGGTCGATGCCGGCTCGTGCAACGGCTGCGAACTCGAGATTCACGCCCTGGGCAACCCGCTCTACAACGTCGAGGCGCTCGGCATCCGCTTCGTCGCGAGCCCGCGCCACGCCGACCTGCTGCTCGTGACCGGCCCGGTGTCGCGGCACATGGAAGTCGCGCTGCGCCGCACGTACGACGCGACGCCCGATCCGAAGCTGGTCGTCGCGGTCGGCGACTGCGGCGCTTGCGGCGGGCCGTTCGGCGAGAGCTACGCGAGCCTCGGCGCCGTCTCGAACGTGATCCCCGTCGACGTAGTCGTGCCCGGCTGTCCACCGACGCCGACCCGGCTGCTGCAGGGCATCCTGACCGCGATCTCCGCGCCGCGCCTCGCATCGGCCGAAACGTCGCGCGCCTGAGGCAAGACCCAATCCTCGGCTGGAGAATTTCCGCGCCGACGGTGATCGCCGGTTCAGTCGCCGACGCGGATGACCACTTTTCCCTTCGCCTGCCGTCCCTCGAGCGCCGCGAACGCGCTGGCGCCGTCTTCGAGCGCGTAGACCTGGCCCACCACGGGCTTGAGCTTGCCGGCCTCGAACAGTTCCCAGAGTTCGCGCATGTTCTGCATTTGCACCTGCGGCTCCCGCCTCGCGAACGCGCCCCAGAACACGCCCACCAGCGATGCGCCCTTGAGCAGCAGCAGGTTGATGGCGAGCTTGGGGATCTCGCCCGCCGCGAAACCGATCACGAGGTACCGGCCTTTCCACGCCAGGCTGCGAACCGCAGGCTCGGTGAGCACGCCGCCGACCGGGTCGTAGACGACGTCGACGCCTGCGCCGCGCGTGATCTCCTTGAGGCGCTCGCGGACATCCTCGGTGGAGTAGTTGATCAGCTGGTCGGCGCCGAGCGAACGTGCGACCGCGAGTTTCTCGTCCGTGCTCGCCGCCGCGATGACCTGCGCACCCATGACCTTGCCGAGTTCGACCGCGGTCGTGCCGACACCGCCGCCCGCGCCGAGCACCAGCAAGGTTTCGCCGGGCTGCAACTGCGCGCGCTGCTTCAGCGCGTGATAGCTCGTGAAATAGGTGAGGCACACGCCGCTCGCCGCAACGAAGTCCAGCGTGCGCGGCATGGGCATCACGAACTCCTGCCGCACGGCGACCCTCTCCGCGACGGCCTGACCCGAATAGGCGACGACGCGGTCGCCAGGCTGCACGCGCGTGACGCCCTCGCCCACCTCGGCGACCACGCCCGCGAATTCCAGACCCGGGACGAACGGCAGCGTCGGCCGTTCCTGATACAGCCCGCGCGTCATGAGCACGTCGGGGAAATTGAGCGCCGCCGCCTTGACGTCGACGAGCACTTCGCCGGGACCGGCCTTGGGTTCGGCCCACTGCAGCTCGAGCTTGAGGTCCTGCGGGCCCGTCAGCGTGTGACAAACGAGTGCTTTCATCGATTCTCCCGGGTGTGGCGCCTGCAGGCGGCCCGGCGAGCGGGCCCGGCCGCGCGGATCGCGATCAAGAACGAATCAGTTGCGGACCGAGTTCGTCGAGCGAGTGGCAACCGAGCAGCGTCAGCGCTCGTTCCATTTCCATGCGCAGCAGGCTGAGCACGTGTTCGACGCCGGCGGCGCCGCCGGCCGCGAGACCGTACAGCGGGGCGCGACCGATCATCACGCCGTCGGCCCCGAGCGCGAGCGCCTTCAGCACGTCGTTGCCGCGACGGAAGCCGCCGTCCACGAGGATCGTCAGGCGATCGCCGACTGCCGCGGCGACCTGCCCCACGACCTCGATGCCCGTGACGCACGAGTCGAGCTGGCGCCCGCCGTGGTTGCTGAGCACGATGCCGTCGCCAGGGCCGACTGCGCGCCCGCGGGCAGGAACTCGGCGATGTTCGCGAACGTCGGCGCGCCCTTCGGCAGCATCACCTGCGTGAGCCAGCGCGGGTGCATCAACACGTCGAGGATGCTCGAGGCGCTCAGCTTCAACGGCCGCCGGTAGTTGCGCTGGTCCCACTCACGGGCGCCGAGCGCGGGCACGTCGACCGTGACGACGAGCTTGGTGCAACCCGCCTCCTGCGCCTTGTCGACGATGCGGTCGGACGTCTTCGTGTCCTTGAGCGGATAGAGCTGGAACCACGCAGGCGTCTTGAGCTGCGGGTTCATCGCGCCGAGCGCGTAATTGCTCACGGTGCTCAGTGTGAACGCGATGCCGGCCGCATCGGCGGCGCGGGCGAGCGCGAGGTCGCCTTCGGGCCACAGCATGCCGTTGAACCCGGTGGGTGCGATCACCAGCGGCATCTGCAGCGCGTCGCCCAGGATCCGGCGCGAGAGGTCCGGGATGCCGGTGCCGACCAGCATGCGCGGCACCCAGGCGATGCGTTCGAGAATCGAGCGGTTGCGCCTCAGCGCAACTTCGTCCTCGGCGCCGCCTTCGAGGTATTCGGCCTCGAACCGGGGCAGTCGCCGCAGCGCGACGCGGCGCAGTTCCTCGACCGACACCGCACGACGGTGGTCGCGCCCTGCGTAGTACCGGCGGCTCATGGTCGAGTGGCGTCCTGCACCATCTGCGTGATCCGGGTGGCGGTGTCGAGCGCGCGCAGGCCGTCCTCGCCCGAAACCAGGGGCGGGGTGCCGTCGAGGATCGATTGCAGGAACGCCTCGATCTCGTGCTTGAGCGCGTCGCCCTGCTCGTAGCTGCGCTCCTCGAGCACGACCTGGCCGCGCGGCGCCTCGGAACCCGCCGGCGGCTTGCGGACGATCGTGAGCACCTTCTGCTGCAGGTCGATGGAGATGTAGGCGTCGTCCTGGAACAGGCGCAGCTTGCGCTCCATCTTCATGCTGACGCGGCTCGCGGTCGTGTTGGCGACGCAGCCGTTCGCGTAGCGGATGCGGGCGTTGGCGATGTCGAGGCCGGCCGAGAACACCGACGTCCCGACCGCGTCGATCGACTCGATCGGCGAGCCGACGAGGCTCTGGATCAGGTCGATGTCGTGGATCATCAGGTCCAGCACCACGTTGACGTCGGTGCCGCGCTCCTTGAACGGGGCGAGGCGATGCGACTCGACGAAGCGCGGCGTGCCCAGCGTGCCCTGCAGCGCGAGGATCGCCGCGTTGAATCGCTCGAGGTGCCCGACCTGCAGGATGCGTCCGGTGCTCGCGGCAATGTCCACCAGGCGGCGGGCCTCCTCGAGCGTCGTCGTGATCGGCTTCTCCACCAGCACGTGGACGCCGCGCTCGAGGCACTCGCGCGCGATCGGGTAGTGCAGCGGCGTCGGGGTGGCGATGCTGACGGCATCGACCTGGTCCAGCAGGTCCCGGTAGTCCGCGAACGCCCGGCAACCGGTTTCCGCCGCGACCTTGTCGCGGTTCTCGGCGCTGGCGTCGACCACGCCCACCAGTTCCGCGAGCGGCAGCGAGGCGTATTTCTGCGCGTGGAACCGGCCCAGATATCCAACGCCGATCACCGCCGTCCGGACTCTGCGCATCGTTCTGTCAGCCCCGCACCCGTCCCGCACGTGATCCGGTCATGATACTCAATGACGGCACTTGCGGCGGATACGGCTTATGCTCACGATCGCGCCATGAACTGGACGCCGCGACACGACCGATACCTGCTCCTGGCCGCGCTCGCGTTCGGCGTGCTCGTGTTGCCGTTCCTCGTCTACCTCACCGGCACGTACGTGTTCGGCCGATATGCTTCGGGTGGGGCGCTCGGATTCTTCGGCGATTTCGTGCGGGGACTCGCCACGTTGCGTTGGCATGCGTGGTCGCTCGCGCTCGGGCCGCTCGCGATCGTCGGCGTGTGGCGTGGACTGTGGCGCCTCGCCGCGCCATCACCAGCGCCTGTGCGGTCCCCGCGAATCGAGCCGCGATGAGCCTCCGCACGCGCCTCCAGCGCTGGTGGGACAAGCTGCTCGGCCGTCCGCCGTGGTATCGCGATTCCAACGTCACGGTCAGCCGCACCGATCTCTACACCGAAGGCGCGTCACGCAAACCGACTCGGCCCGAGTCCGGCGAGCTGTCGCTGCAGGACGACGAACCCGCCGCGAAGGCCCGCGGGCGGGGCTCGGCGGGGGTGAATCCCTATTCCAACGACGCCGGCTTCACCAAGCCGCGCGCCTGGGACAGGATCGACCATGATTGAGGGGTAAGGGGTAAGGGGTTAGGGGATAGGGGTTAGTGAGGCGCGGCGCCTCTGCCTATCCCCTATCCCCTGTCATCCCTATCCCCGGGTCCACCAGTACAGCGCGGCCAGCGCGGCCAGTGCCCCCCACATCGCCGTCTGGGCCCACCGCCGCCAGGGCCGCTGGCGGGCTTGGCCGATGAAACTGACCCCTGCCAGCGCGGTCAAAGCGACGAAGATGGCCAGATACCCCGC
>JAJTCR010000017.1 GCA_021325695.1 Steroidobacteraceae bacterium
CCGATGATCGGCGCCATGTGGTGCTCGCAGTGCGACTCGAACTCGATGTCGCGCAGCACCACCATCTCGTCGTAGCCGCCGGTTTCCTCGAACGTGCGGCTGAGGTATTCGCGCGGATCGACGGCGTAACCGGAGAACCAGTCGGTGTATGCGGCGACGACGCGCTTGGGCGTCTCGAGCAGTCCCTCGCGGTGCGGATCTTCGCCGGCCCAGCGCAGCAGCGTGCGGACGGCTTCTTCGGCAGCCTCACGGTCCACGCCGTGGTGTCGTGCAGCCGGGCCTCGCGTCACGGAGCTGCTGGCCGGTTTCGGGCGGGCGCGGGACTTCGAATGCGGCACGGCCATCGCGGCTCTCCTTGTTCAGCGCAGGTTCGAACGAGCCTGGCTCCGCCAGTAAACCAGCAGAGCGTACCCGGCCGCCATGCCGCCCAGGTGCGCGAAATGCGCCACGCCCTGGCCCGATCCCGTCACGCCCAGGTAGAGCTCGAGGGCGCCGTAGAGCGTCACAAAGAGCCAGGCCGGCATCGGGATCGGCGGGAACAGCAACATGATGCGTCGGCGCGGGAAGGCCATGCCGAACGCGAGCAGCAGGCCGAACACGCCACCCATGTTGAAGAACAGGTGCGTCAGGCTGCCGTGCAGGAACCCGTAGGTGACGACCTGCCAGAGTTCGAAACCGGGGGCCCCGGGAAAGTTCGGCGACGCCGGCGGCCACAGCGCGAACCACCGCACCAGCAGTGGACCGGTGAGCAATTGCGCCGCGAACAGTCCGACGTTGAGCAGCAGCAGCGCGCGCGTTGCGGCAGGCATGGACGATGGCATTCCGCCATCGTAACGGAATCGCCCGGACACGATCGACGCTCCGACCGTGCTAGGGTTGTGTCGGACACGATGACGGCGCATCGCATGACATTCCGCTCCTGGGCCAGTGGTGTGGCCGCTGGCCTCGCCTGCCTGGCGCTGGTCCACGCGTACGCGGCCACGTCGGCCCTGCGCGTGGCTTTCGGTACGCTGCAGTTCGCGCCGTGCACGCTCGCCGCGCCCGGGCAGGCGGTCACGCTGACCGCGCGCTGCGCGTCGCTGCAAGTGCCGGAAGATTCCTCGCGCCCGACCGGCCGGCGCATCGACGTCGCGATTGCCTGGGTGCCGAGCACCGCGAAATCCCCGGCGGCCGACCCGGTGCTGTTCCTCGCCGGCGGGCCCGGGCAGTCCGCGCTCGAAGCGTTCCCCACCCTGGCTCCCGCGTTCCGGCACGTGCTGCGCCAGCGGCACGTGATCCTGGTCGACCAGCGCGGCACGGGACGGTCGCATCCGCTCGAATGTCCGCAGGCGATCGGCGCCGAGGATTCGGCCGCGGCGCTGGACGCGACCGACCCGACCGTCGCGCGTCGCATCGCGGCTCAGTGCCTGGCCGAAGTCGGGCACGGCGCCGACCCGCGTTTCTACACGACGAGCGACTACGTCGCCGATCTCGAGGCCGTGCGCACCGCGCTGGCACTGGAATCCGTAAACCTCGTCGGCGTGTCGTACGGGACGCGGGTCGCGCTGGAATACGTGCGTCGTCACCCCCGCCGGATCCGCGCCGCCGTGCTCGACTCGGTCGTGCCGCCGACGCTGATCCTCGGGGCCGAGCATGCGCGCAACCTCGACGCAGCGATCGACGCACAATTCGACCGGTGCGAGGCGGACACCGGTTGCCGGGAACGATTCGGCTCGCCGCGCGCGCGCCTCGACACCGTGCTCGCCACGCTGCGAGAGCGGCCGGTCAAGGTGGCGTATGCCGACCCCGTCACCAACGAACCGCGCGAGGACGAGCTGACGGCCGATGCGCTCGTCGGCGTCGTGCGCCTGCACGCCTACGCGCCGCAATTGTTTGCGATGCTGCCGATGCTGCTCGATGCCGCCGTGCGGGGAAACTACGGGACGCTCATGGCCCAGGCGCGCATGGTCGAGCAGCTGGTCGGCGAGCAGATCTCCGTGCCGCTCCAGCTCGCGGTCAGTTGCACCGAGGACGCGCCGTGGCTGGTGCCGGACCCGGCGGACCGCCACACGCTGATGGGCACGGCGTTCGTCGACTTCCTGCGCGCGCAGTGCGAAGTCTGGCCGCGCGGGCGCGTGCCACAGGACTTCCATGCGCCCGTCGTGGTCGACCGGCCCATGCTGCTGCTGTCGGGCGAGTTGGACCCGGTCACGCCGCCTCGTTATGGCGTCGAGGTGGCGGACCGCCTGCCGCACGCACGCCACGTCGTGCTGCGCGGACAGGGCCACGGTGTGCTGGGCGTCGGCTGCACGCCACGCCTGCTCGGGGGCTTCCTCGAGCGCCCCGAACCCGCCGGGCTCGACGCGCGCTGCCTCGACGCGCTCGGCTACGTGCCGCCCTTCGGTGGCTCGTACGGCTGGGATCCAGGACGCGGCGTCGCCGTCGATGAGTTACGTCGAGGGCCTGCGCAAGGCGTTCCGAACGCGCGGCGGTGTCGTGCAGGCGGTCGACGACGTGGCCTTCGAGGCCGCGGACGGGCAGATCACGGGGCTGCTCGGGCCGAACGGCGCCGGCAAGACCACGACCCTGCGCATGCTCTACACGTTGATGGCGCCCGACACGGGCAGGGTGCTCGTCGACGGGCTCGATCCGGCGGTCGAGCCCGGGCGCGTCCGCGCCACGCTCGGCGTGTTGCCCGATGCACGCGGCATCTACAAGCGCCTGACCGCACGCGAAAACGTCGCGTACTTCGGCGAGCTGCACGGGCTCGACCGACGCACGATCGCGGAACGCATTGCGAACCTCTGTCGCGCGCTCGACATGCACGAGTTCATCGACCGTCGTGCCGAGGGGTTCTCGCAGGGGCAGCGCACCAAGACGGCGATCGCGCGCGCGCTGGTGCACGATCCGCGCAACGTCGTGCTCGACGAGCCGGCCAACGGGCTCGACGTCATGACGACGCGTGCGCTGCGGGAGTTCCTGCTGCGGTTGCGCGAGGACGGCCGCTGCGTGCTGTTCTCGAGCCACATCATGCAGGAGGTCGCACGGCTCTGTGACCGCATCGTGGTCATCGCGCACGGCCGTGTCGTGGCCGCCGGTTCGCCGGACGAACTGCGCGAAAGCACGGGTTGCCCGAACCTGGAGGACGCGTTCGTCAAGGCGATCGGCACGGCGGAGGGGCTCTACGAGTGAAGGCGCTCTGGGTCGTGCTGCGCAAGGAGCTGCTGGATGCGTTCCGTGACCGGCGCATGGTCGCTGTCGCGTTCCTGGTCATGCCGCTGGCGGTGCCGACGATCATTGGCGGCACCGCAGCGCTCGGCGCGCGCAAGCAGGCCGCGCAGCTCGAATCGACGCTCGCGCTGCCGGTGATCGGCGGCAAACTCGCCCCGAACCTGGTCGACTGGCTCGGGCAGCAGAACGTCGAAGTGACGGCGGCGCCGGCCGATCCGGACGCGGCCGTACGCGCACAGCAGCACGACGTGATCCTGCGCATCGACCCCGAGTACGCCGAGGACTGGCGCAACGGCCGGCCCGCGGGCGTCGAGGTGATCTTCGACAGCTCGCGGCCGATGTCGACGGGCGCGACCATCGCGCGGGTGCGCGGCCTGCTCGACGGCTATTCCGACACGGTCGGGACACTGCGCCTGATCGCACGCGGCATCCATCCTGCGGTGGCGCGGCCGTTGCAGGTCGGCTCGCGCGACGTCGCCACGCCCGAGGCGCGCTTCGACCTGAGCCAGCAACTGCTGCCGTACCTGCTGCTGCTGCTCGCGTTCATCGGCGGCATGCAGGTCGCGATCGACGCGACGGCGGGCGAGCGTGAGCGGCAGTCGCTCGAACCGCTGCTCGCCACGCCGGTGTCGCGCGAGGCGATCATCAGCGCCAAGATCCTCGCAACCGCGATCTTCGCGCTGCTCACGATCACGGCGACGCTGCTCGCCTACCGGATCTCGTTCGCGCTGCTGCCGAGCGACCTGCCGGAAAGCTCGTTCGCGTTCGGCCCGCGTGCGCTGCTGCAGCTGTTCGTGGTGATACTGCCGGTCGTGCTGCTCGGCGCCACGGTGCTGACCGCGCTCGCGGCTTTCGCCCGGAGTTACCGCGAAGCGCAGGGATATCTGCCGTTGCTGATTTTCCTGCCGATGGTCCCGACGCTCGTGCTGATGGTCGCGCCCGTCCGCACGCAAACGTGGATGCTCGCGGTCCCGTTCCTCGGGCAGAACCAGCTGATCCTGCGGATTTTGCGTGACGAGCGCATCGCGCCGGGCGAGTGGGGCGTGAATCTCGGCGCCGGGTTCGCGCTGGTGGCCGTCGCCTGGCTGGTCGCCGCGCGCCTCTACTACAGGGAGCAGCTGGCCGCGTCGTCCTGAGCGACCCGCTCGGTTTCACGTGCCTCGGCGTCGCGCCTGATGCGACGCTTGCCCGCGAGCGTCGGCGGCCAGAGGTCCATGAGTCCCGCCGCCCAGCATTCGCATGCGTGCTCGTGCGGGTGAAAGCCGTCGCTCGCGAAATGATCGGGCGACATGGCTGGCGGGAACTGGAAGTGGAACACGCGCCTGTGCTGGTCGATCACCTCCGTCGCCGCGGCCCGCAGCTCGCGCACCCGCCCGGCCAGCACGGCCTTGAGCGGCCAGCGCAGCGCGGGGAACGTCTCGAGCGGCGGCAACCCGCCGTACAGGATCGCGGCGCGCGGGGACTTTGCGCGCAATTCGGCCAGGATCGCGGCAAGGTTCTGCGCGAATTCGTCGACGGACACCTGGTGGGTGGCGTCGTTGACGCCGCACGACAGGATGTAGACGTGCGCGCGCTGCACCGTCGGCACCACCTCACGCAGGACCTGCCCCGAGGTGGCGCCGTTGCGGCCGTGCACGCGCCAGTCGACGGCGCAGCCCAGCCGCGCATGCAGCAGCCGCGCGTAGGTGGCAGTCAGCGAGTGGCACTGCTCCCGGACGCCCGTGCCGACCATGATCGAGTCGCCGACGCCGGCCAGCTTGAGCGCCGGCACGAATCCGGACCCCACGCGACCCGAGTCGCCGACGGGCGCCGGCAGGGTCGGGGCGCGACGCAGCAGCCAGAGCCCCTGCATGATCGCGATCGGCAGCAACAGTCGCTGGTACATGGTGCGGCGAGCGTAGCCGCGACGAGCGCCGGGCAGGAATGGGCCGAAGCGGACGCGAAGCGAACCGTAAGTTCGCCGCGCGCGGTGAGAAGCCGATGACGGAAACCGCGAACGTCCGGGCAGGACGAACGCCGAACGGATCCTTCCGCCGGCTTACCCGGGCGCGGCCGGGACGCTTGCAGGCTCGTCAGCCGGGCTACCAGCCGATGCCGTAATCCTCGCCGTGGTTGCTCGATCCGCCCCAGAAACTGCCGTTTTCGGGGTCGACGAGGATCGCGTTGATCGGGCCCGAGGTGCGAGCCTCGAACTCGAGCTTGTAGCCACGCAGCGCGAGTTCCCGCGAGACCCATTGCGGCATGCCCGAGTTCAGCACGATGCTGCCCGGCTGCGACTCGTGCAGGTCGAACGATGCCCGCATCTGGTAGCTGTTGAAGTTCGCGGCCTCGACCGCCTCCTGCGGCGTCATGCCGAACTCGACCACGTTCAGCAGGAACTGCAGCAGGTTCTGGTCCTGCGTATCGCCACCCTGCACCGCGAAGGCGAGCCACGGCTTGCCGTCGCGCAGCGCGAGGCTCGGCGTGAGCGTGACCCGGGGCCGCTTGCCGGGTTCGATCACGTTGAAGGGGTTCTCCGCCGGATCGAGCACGAACGATTGCGCGCGCTGGCTCAGGCCGATGCCGGTGCGGCCGGCAATCGTCGCGGGCACCCAACCGCCGCTCGGCGTCACGGCGACGAGCCAGCCGTCGGCGTCGGCGGCCACCTGCGAGGTCGTACCGGCGCGGAAGGCTTCCACGAAGTCGGCGTGTTGCTGCGCGGTCATTGGATGCGGCTCGACCGATGACTGGGCCGCCCGGCGCTGCTTCTGCTGGAGCAGGTCCGCGTATGGATTCTTGCCCCCCTGGAACGGATAGGGGTCGCCGGGGCCCGCGGTCGCGTCGTTGCGATCCATGCGGATCGTCGCCGCGCGTTGCTTCGCGTACGCCTTCGAGAGCAGTCCCTCGGTCGGCTCGGCCGGCGGAAAGGCCGGGTCGCCGTAGTAGAAATCGCGATCCGCGAAGGCCAGGTTCATGGCCTGGTAGACCGTGTGCACGTAGTTGGCGCTGTTGTAGCCCATCGCGCGCAAGTCGAAATTCTCGAGGATGTTGAGCGACTGCAGCAACGCCGGGCCCTGCGTCCAGACGTCGAGCTTGTAGACGTCGATGCCGCGGTAGCTCGTGCGGAGCGGCTGTTCGAGCTTCGGCTTCCAGCCCGCGAGGTCCCCCAGGGTGATCAGCCCGCCCTGTTCCTGCACGCCGCGCACGAATTCCTGCGCGATGTCACCGCGGTAGAAACGGTCGTGTGCGGCCTGGATCGCCTCCTTGCGCGAACGGCCCGCGGCCAGTGCCTGCTTTTCCGCTTCGACCAGCTTGCGCAGGGTCGCGGCGAGGTCCGGCTGGCGAAAGATCTCGCCGGCGCGCGGCGCCGCGCGCGACTGGCCGAAGTGCGGCAGCATCACCTGTTTCGAATAGGGCCATTCCGCGAGCTTGTCCTTCCAGCGCTCGACGTTGTCGGCGGTCTCCGCGTCGATCGGGTAGCCCTCGGCCAGGTCGATCGACGGCTGCAGCACCTCGGCCAGCGAGAGCTTGCCGTACTCCTGCAGCATCAGCATCAAGCCGCCCGGGGTGCCCGGCGTCACCGCGGCCAGCGGTCCGTGCGCGGGTGGATACTGGTAGCCCTTGCTCCGATAGAAGTCGGCAGTCGCGCCCGTCGGCGCCACGCCGAGCCCGTTGATCGCGACGACTTTCTTCGCCCGCGGGTCGTAGATCAGTGCCTGGGTCTCGCCGCCCCAGCTCAGCACGTCCCACATCGTCGACGTGGCCGCGATCATGGCGCAGGCCGCGTCGACGGCGTTGCCGCCGCGCTGGAACATCATCGCCCCGGCGGTGGCCGCGAGCGGCTTGCCCGTGATGGCCATCCAGCGCTGGCCGTGCAGTGGCGGCTTCTGCGTCTTCGAGAGCGAGCGCGGCACGCTGGGCGACACCGCCTGACCAACCGGGGCAGACGCAACCTGGGCAAACGTGGACGACGTGGGCGCGGTGGTCATGCAGGACACGCTCAGTGCGGCGACGACCGCGACCGACTTCCGTGGCTGGCTCATGAGACGTCTCGCTGTCGATGCGGTGGCTGCAGTATGCTGCGCGGCCTGCTCGCATGCCAACGGTCCGCCCGTCATGATCCAGTCGCTTCGTCCCAAGCTGTTCGTGCCGATTGCGCTGCTCGCAGCCGCGCCCGGAGTAGCCGCGGTCGATGACGCGGCGATCGAGGCCGCCACGACGTCGGTCGTGCCACAGGTGGTGACCTGGCGCCGCGACTTCCACCAGAATCCGGAACTCAGCAATCGCGAGGTGCGCACCTCCAGAATCGTCGCGGAAGCGCTGCGCAAGATGGGTCTCCAGGTGAGGACCGGTATCGCCCACACCGGTGTCGTCGCCGTGCTCGAGGGCGGCAGGCCGGGCCCGACGATCGCACTGCGCGCCGACATGGACGCGTTGCCCGTGACCGAACAGGTGGACGTGCCGTTCAAGTCGGTCGCGACGGCGGAGTACCGCGGCGAAAAAGTCGGCGTGATGCACGCGTGCGGCCACGACGCGCACACCGCGATCCTGCTCGGGACCGCACGGGTGCTCGCGGGAATGCGTGAGCAGCTTCCCGGCGTCGTGATGTTCGTGTTCCAGCCCGCCGAGGAAGGCGCGCCCGAGGGCGAGCGCGGCGGCGCGAAGCTGATGATCGACGAAGGCCTCTTTGCCACGACGAAGCCGGAGGCGATGTTCGGCCTGCACGTGTTCTCGACGCTCAATGCAGGCCACGTCGGCTACCGGACGGGACCGCTGATGGCCGCATCCGACAGCTTCCGCATCGTGGTCACGGGCCGGCAGACGCACGGCGCGCGGCCGTGGGGCGGCGTCGACCCGATCGTCACGGCCTCGCAGATCGTCATGGCACTGCAGACGATCGTCGCGCGGCAGGTCGACATCACGCAGTACCCGGCGATCGTCTCGGTGGGTGCGATCAAGGGCGGCATCCGCAACAACATCATCCCGGACTCGGTCGAGATGGTGGGCACGTTCCGCACGTTCGACCCCAAGGTCCGCGAGCAGGTGATCGAGCGCATAAAGCGCATCGCGACCGACACGGCCACCGCGGCGGGCGCGACCGCCACGTTCGCACTCGGTCCCGACCCGAACCCGGTCGTCGTGAACGAGGCGGCGCTCACGCAGCGTGCGGTGGCCACCCTCGAGCGCGTCGCCGGCAAGGATCACGTCGAGCTGATGCCGTACCTGACGGTCTCCGAGGATTTTGCCTACTACGGGCAGCAGGTGCCGTCGTTCTTCTACTTCGTCGGTTCGACCCCTCAGGGCCAGGACGCGGTGACCGCGCCCAGCAACCACTCGCCGAAGTTCTTCCTCGACGAGGGCGCGCTGCCGTTGGGGGTGCGGACCCTGACAGCTCTGGCGCTCGACTACCTGCAAGGCAAGCAGTAAACGGGTACCGGTGCCCGGCAGGGTCCGCCTCGGCCGGTTACCGCGCGGCGCTGGACCGCGCAGTCAGACGCCCGTCCCGCCCCGGCCGGCGCCCGCGACGAACCGCGCCGCGCCACGGGCGGACTCCCCGGTCCGCAGCACTGCAAAACCGCTTTCGAATTCCCGCGCCAGCGCCGCGCCGGCGGGCAGGCTCCATTGCGCGAGCGCAGAGCCGCGGTCGGCACGCAGGCAGCCCTGCGGGAACGCGGCGATGTCGCGCGCCAGTTGTTCCGCGGCCGCGCGCGAAGCCCCGCGCGGCACGACGCGGTTGGCGAGCCCGATCGACAACGCTTCCTCGGCGCCCACGGCGCGGCCGGTGAGGATCATGTCCATCGCGCGGCCCGCGCCGACCACGCGCGGCAGTCGGACCGTGCCGCCGTCGATCAGGGGCACCCCCCACCGCCGGCAGAAGACGCCGAACGTCGCGTCCGCCTCCGCCACCCGCAGGTCGCACCAGAGCGCGAGTTCGAGCCCGCCCGCGACGGCGTGTCCCGCCACGGCCGCGATCACGGGCTTGTCGAGTTCCATGCGCGTCGGACCCATCGGACCGAACGCATCGTGCGGCGAGCCGTCCGGCGGCCGCAGTCGCGTCACGTCCCAGCCCTGCGCGACGGCCTGCAGGTCGGCGCCCGCGCAGAACGTGCCGCCGGCGCCCCACAGCACCATCGCGTGAATGTCGGCCTCGGCATTCAGGGTGCTGAACGCCGCCGCGAGGTCGGCCGCGGTGGCCGGGTCGACCGCGTTGCGCACGGCGGGCCGGTCGAGGATCACCGTGGCGACGGGTCCGGCCCGTTCCACGCGGACGGCGTCTGGCATGGATTGCTCCGGGGTGGTCAAACCTTTTGCACCGCCGGCGCATCTGTACCTGCGAGGGCAATGCGTGAGCCGGCTGGCGGCCTGTGTAGGATGCCCCACCCGGACGCGGGGTGCGAACGGGCATGCGAGGTGGGTCTTGCCGAAGGGCGAGGAGGTCGTCGATGAACTGCAGCGTGCGCGGGATGCGGCCGAGGAACGTCGGCTCGTCGCGGCTGCCGTCGAGGGCTCCACGCCGGCGTTCGAGGCCCTGTATCGCCGGCACGTCGGGCGCATTCACGCGCTGTGCCTGCGCATGACGGGCCACGTCGCCACGGCCGAGGACTGCACCCAGGAGGCATTCGTGCAGGCCTGGCGTCACCTGCCGCGCTTCGAGACGCGCAGCGCCTTCGGCACGTGGTTGCACCGGATCGCCGTGAATGCCGTGCTGCAACACGCAAGGCGCCGCCGCGAGACGCTGGGCAGCGAGGATTCGGTCGAGCGCGAGGTGGCCGACGTGATGGCGGACCATGCCGCCTCCGACCCCGCCCGCAGTCGCGACCTCGAGTCGGCGATCGCGAGCCTGCCGCCCGGCGCCCGACAGGTGCTCGTGCTGGTGGGGGTATACGGCCACTCGCACGAGGAGGCTGCCGGGATGCTCGGCATCGCGGTCGGCACCTGCAAGGCTCAGCTGCATCGGGCCCGCGCGCTGCTCGGTGCGCGGCTCGAGGCACGGGAGACGCACCATGAACGGCACTGAGCGGGGCGACGAGGACGGGCGGCTCGACGCGGAGCTGCGCGGCCTGTCGCGCATCACGATCGAACCGGAACGCGACCTGTGGCCGGGCATTGCCGCCCAGCTCGAGCCGCGGAGCGTGCCGGGGACGACGCGACGGCGCCCGGCGTGGCTCTGGCAGGCCGCGGCGGCGGTGGTGCTCGTCGCAGGATCGTCGCTGCTCACCGCAACGTTGCTGGACAACGAGCGCGGCGAGGGCACCATGGCGGCCGCGCCCACGGTGGTGCCCGCCCCGGCAGCGACGCCGGGCGCCATGGCGATGCCGGCGGCCTTCGGGCCGGGTGCAAGACTCGACCCCGAGTACCTCGCGGCACGCCGTCAACTCACGGCAGTGCTCGAGACGCGCATGGCGAACCTGCCGTCGTCGACGCGCGCGAAGCTCGAGGTGAACCTCGCCGAGATGCGCCGCGCGGCGGAACAGATCAACGCGGCCCTCGGCGAGCAACCCGGGGATCCGCTGCTCGAGGAGTTGCTGTTGAAGACATACCAGGACGAGCTCGCGGTGCTCGCCAACGTGAACCAGCTGACCAACGCCCTGGCCGGTACTGCCGGCGGGAAGGCGGACGCGGAGAGGATGAAGTCTGGGCGACGGTACCGAGACGCTCGAATTCACGAAGGCCGACAAGCTCACGCGCGTGAAGGTGGTCGTGCCGAAGCGATCGTACAACGTCGACGACACCGACCTGGTCGTCAAGGTGCCGGCGGGCAGCGTGCTGTCCGTCAACACCGTGAGCGCCGACGTCAGCGTGCAGGGCGTGCGGGGTGCGCAGCGGCTGCAGGCCGTGAGCGGCGACGTCCGCACGGAGGCGAGCGGCGAGGACGTCGAGTGCCGGACCGTGAGCGGCGACGTCACGATCGACGGCTCCGGCCAGAAGGGACTCGTCTCGATCACCACCGTGAGCGGCGACGCCACGGCGACGCGCGTCGCGGGCGAGGTCAACGGCAACACCGTGAGCGGCTCCTTCAACTTCGGGGCGGGCGAGGTCACGCGGTCCCGGCTGCGGTCCACGAGTGGCGATCTCACGCTGACCGGCCAGCTCGCGCCGGATGCGCGCGTCGACGCCGAGAGCATCAGCGGCGACGTCCGGCTGGACCTGGTAGGGAAGGT
>JAJTCR010000383.1 GCA_021325695.1 Steroidobacteraceae bacterium
GTGGTGATCTCGTCCGTACTGCTCAGCTCGGCTGCAGTGGCACAGGGCGGGGAACCGAGCAGCGCCTACCCGACGAACGACACGTCGGTTTCGGGCACGACCACGACGACGCCCGACGCCAACACCGCCACGGGCACGAGCACGACTGGCAGCATGGACGCGGACCAGAGCACGAATTCTTCGACGTCCACGACCTCGACCGACAGTGCTGATCCAAGCTCGACCAGCATGGGCTCCGACACGTCGGCCACGGCCGCGACGTCGGGTTCGGCGAACGCGAGCGACAAGGCGCTGAGTTCGACGCACCACTGGACTCAGGCGGACGTCGACGGTGACGGCCAGCTGACGCTTGCCGAAATCCAGGCTGCCGCCCCGTCCATGGCAGCGAACTACTCGTCGATGGACACCGACGGAAATGGCAAGCTGTCGCGCGATGAACTGAAGGCTTACGAGAGTGCTCACCCGGGGACGAGCATGGAAGCGGACCAGGGCACCAGTTCCTCGTCTTCTTCTTCGTCGACCGACACGACGAGCTCGCAGTCGAGCTCGACCACGATGGAGACCCCAGACAGCTCGTCGACCACCGACGACTCGGCCTCCAGCACGACCGGCCAGGACAACACTTCCGGCACGACCGGTCAGTAACCTGGTCACGTGACGAAGCTCGAACGCTAGAACAGCTCGAGCGGATCCACGTCCAACGCCCACCGCACCTTGCGTGCGGTGGGCGTTTCTTCGAGCAGCGGCACCCATCGCGCGAGCAGGCGTTGCAGCGGCGAGTGCGATGCGGCGTGCAGCAGCAGCTGCGCGCGGTAATGGCCGGCGCGTCGCTCCATGGGAGCCGATGCAGGTCCGAGCACTTCGACACCGGAATCACCGCCCTCGAGCGCGAGTTCGCGCGCGCGCTCCAGGAACGCGAGCGGCGCCTCGCGGAGCGCAGCCTCGGCACGCAGCACGGCCACGCGCGCATACGGTGGCCAGCAGGCCTGCTCGCGCTCGACCAGTGCGGCTGCGGCGAACGCCTCGTAGCCGCCATCCACGAGCTGCCGGAGCAGCGGGTGTTCCGGGTATTCCGTCTGTATCAGCACTTCGCCCGGGCGCTCCGCACGTCCGGCCCGCCCTGCCACCTGCACGATGGTCTGGGCGAGTCGCTCTGCGGCGCGAAAATCGGTGCCGAACAATCCTTGGTCGGCATTCAGCACGACGACGAGGCTCACGTCGGGGAAATGATGGCCTTTCGTCAGCATCTGAGTGCCGACGAGCAGGCGCACCTCACCCGCGTGGATGCGCCCGAGCGTGGCTTCGAGCGAGCCCCGACGTCGCATCGCGTCGCGGTCGATCCGTGCGAGACCCGCGCCCGGGAACAAGGCGGCGAGCGTCTCCTCGACGCGTTCCGTGCCTTGTCCAACGGGTTTGACGGGTTCGCCGCAGTCGGGGCAGGCGTCCGGCATCGCCCGACGCGTGCCGCAGTGGTGGCATTCGAGCGATCGTTCGCGCTGATGCACTGTGAGTCGCGCATCGCAGCGCGGACAGGGTGCGACCCAGCCGCACGCGGGGCAGAACAGCGTCGGCGCGTACCCGCGGCGATTCAGGTAGACGAGCACCTGCCCACCGGCGGAGAGGTGCCGTTGAATGGCGACCACCGTCGGTGTCGCGATACCCTGCGTGCTGGCGTGCGCACGCAAGTCCAGTAGTTGCAGCACGGGCGGGCGTGCACCAGCCGTGCGGTTGGGCAACGCGAGCAACCGCGCCTTGCCGGCGCGCACGCGTGCGAGACTTTCGAGCGAAGGCGTGGCCGAGCCGAGCACGATCGGGATACCGTGGCGTTGTGCGCGGGCCAATGCCAGGTCGCGAGCCGAGTAACGGAACCCGTCCTGCTGCTTGTACGACGCGTCGTGTTCCTCGTCGACGACGATCAGCTCTGGTCGCGCGAGCGGGGCAAAGATCGCCGAGCGCGTGCCGATCACGACCGGCGCGGCCGCCGAACGCGCGGCACGCCACGCCTGCAGGCGCTCCGTGTCGGTGAGTGCCGAATGCAGCACGGCGAGCGGCCCCGGGAACCGCGCCGCGAACCGGGACACGAGCTGGGGTGTCAGCGAGATTTCCGGCACGAGCAGGGCCACGCGCGGGTCCCATCGGCGCCTCGTGGAGCGCCTGCCGCACCCGCGTCACCCAGCCGCGTCGTTCGAGTTCGCGCAGGTGTTCGCGCCAGCGCACCGACAACGCCGCGAGCTCCGCGGCCCCGGCGGGCTCGTGCACTTCCAGCCACGCCGCCAGTTCGCGCAGCTTGTGCGCGCGAGCCCCGAGTGGCTCGAGGGATTGCGTGCGTGCCGCAGCGCTCAGGACCCAGCGCTCGCCGCTGGCCAGGGCGTCGCTGCCGCTGCGCAGGGCGACGGGCAGCGCGGCCGCGATCACTTCGCCGATCGGGTGCCGGTAATACTCGGCCGACCAGCGGAGCAGATCGAGCAGCACGCTGTCGATCACCGGCTCCGCGTCGATCGGGGCCAGCGCGCGTTTGAGCTTCGCGTCCGGAATGCTCGACCGCGCGCGCACCTCGACCACGACGCCGACCGCCTTGCGCCGGCCGAACGGCACCCAGATGCGTTGGCCGGGGTGCACGACGGACGGATCAAGACCGGACGGGGGGCGATAGTCGAACAGCCGTCGCAACGGTGCATCGATTGCGACGGCCAGTATAGGGTCGCTCAATCGACGCCCCGCGGCGATGCCCACGCCGCCTGTCTGTGCGCGTCAACCCCCTGACCCGGCAGGCGTTCTTGTGCAGGACGATCATGGAGCGGTGGGGAGCGCGAGTCTACGACATGACGCGTTTTGCTAGTCTGGACCCACTGGTCCGCGACGGCGCGGACGTCGCGGGACGATCGACCGAGGAGACCCGACTGGACGCTGCCCATGCCCGCGAACTCGACCGCTTCCTGGCCAGCGTCGAACGCCGCGCATTCCGGATCGCGCAGCTCGCGCTGCGCAATGTCGACGACGCACACGACGCCGTGCAGCACGCGATGCTGCGGCTCGCAGAACATTACTCCGCCCGCCCGAGCGAGGAATGGCGTCCGCTGTTCTACCGCATCCTCTATAACGGGATCCGCGACATCCAGCGCCGGCACGGCGTGCGCCGTCGCTTCTTCGGCTGGCTGCCCGGCTCGAGCGCGCATGCCGACGAGGACGCGCCCGACCCGATCGAGCAGGTTCCCGACGCGGGACCGGAACCCAGCCGGCAACTCGAGGCGGACGAAGCCATGGCGGAACTGCAACGCGCTTTGCAGCGTTTACCGGCACGACAGCTCGAGGCATTTTCGCTGCGTTGCCTCGAGGGCCTCGACGTCGCCGCGACCGCGGCGGCGATGGGGTGTTCCGAGGGCAGCGTGAAGACACATTATTTCCGCGCGCTGCAGACGCTGCGCGGGCAATTGGCCGAGGTCTGGACATGAACGACGATCGCGAACCGGAGTTGCAGGGGCTCGAGCGCCGCGCGCGCGACACGTTCGACGCGAGCGTCGAAGCACTGGATGCACGCACGCGCTCGCGCCTGAACCAGGCGCGCCAGCGCGCGCTGGCGGCCGTAACGGCAGCGCCGGCCTCGAACCCGGCCCGTCGTGGCTGGGTTGCGTGGGCGCCGGCAGGGGCGCTGGCGGCGGGCGTGCTCGTGGCCGCCCTGATGTTGCGTGGGCCAGTGGACAGCGATCGAGCACCCGCCGTGGCCGGGTCGCATCCGGCTGCACTGTCGCAGGAACCGCTCGAGCTGCTCGCGGCCGGCGAGGAATTCGAGATCGCGACCTCGGACGAGGAACTCGAGTTCTACGAGTGGGTGGAAGTGGCCGCGGTCGACGCCGCGAACGGCCAGGGTTGATCATCGGCGTGCGGGACGCTCACATGAAGCACAGGACACGCGTGGGATGGCGGGTGCTCGCAGTGACGGGATGGCTGCTCGTCGCCGGGTCGGCCGCGTCCGCGAAGGACGGCGATCCGGCATCGGCGAATGCGGGTCCCGCCTGGTCCGAACTCTCCGCCGAGCAGCAGCGGCTGCTCGGGACTTACCGCGACGAGTGGAATTCGCTGCCGCCAGGCCGACGCGAAGCGATGCTGCGCAGCGCCGAGCGGTGGCAGGACATGTCCCCCGAGCAGCGTGCACGCGCGCAGGATCGGTTCAAGCAGTGGCAGAACCTGCCGCCCGACGAGCGTGAGCGCGCGCGTGAACGTTACGAGCGGTTCCGCGAGCTGCCGCCGGAGGAACAGCGGCGCCTGCGCGAGGGCTACCACAAGTACCAGGGAATGCCGCCCGAGCAACGCGAGGAACTGCGCGAGCGCTGGCGCGACATGAGCCCGGAGGAACGGGAGCGCGCCAAGCAGAAGTCGCGCGACGCATCGCCGGAGGAGCGCGACCGCGGGCGCGAGCAGCAGGGCAAGGGCAAGGGGAAGGGCAAAGGCAAGGACAAGGATCAGGAAGGGGATAGGGAATAGGGGATAGGGGATAGGGGATAGTGACAGCGTGCCTCCGGCACGCGCGATTAGGCACGATCCCGCAACCGCTGTCGCAAAGCCCCTCGCGTCAGGCCTTCAGCGCGACGAGCACCTCGTCGAGCATCTTCTTGGCGTCGCCGAACAACATCCGGTTGTTCTCCTTGTAGAACAGCGGATTGTCGACACCTGCGTAACCCGAGGCCATCGAGCGCTTCATCACGATCGAGGTCTTCGCCTTCCAGACCTGCAGCACCGGCATGCCGGCGATCGGGCTCGACGGATCTTCCTCGGCCGACGGGTTCACGATGTCGTTCGCGCCGATGACCATCGAGACGTCGGTGTTGGGGAAGTCGTCGTTGATCTCGTCCATCTCGAGCACGATGTCGTAGGGGACCTTGGCCTCGGCCAGCAGCACGTTCATGTGCCCCGGCATGCGCCCCGCGACGGGATGGATGCCGAAGCGCACGTTCACGCCCTTCTCGCGCAGGTGCCGGGTGATCTCGTAGACCGTGTGCTGCGCCTGCGCGACTGCCATGCCGTAGCCCGGCACGATGATCACGTTCCTGGCTCCGCGCAGCATCTCGGCCGTCTCGCCCGCAACGATCGGGGTCACTTCGCCGGCCGGCTGCGCGCCCGCAGCGGCGGGCGCGGCGCCCTCGCCCGTGCCGAAACCGCCCGCAATCACGCTCAGGAAGTTGCGGTTCATCGCGCGGCACATGATGTACGAGAGGATCGCGCCGGAGGATCCCACGAGCGCGCCCGTGACGATCAGCAGGTCGTTCGACAGCATGAAGCCCGTCGCTGCCGCGGCCCACCCGGAATAGCTGTTGAGCATGGACACCACGACCGGCATGTCGGCGCCGCCGATCGCCATCACCCTGTGCACCCCGAACAGCAGCGCGACCACGGTCATCACGATCAGCGGCAGCATGCCCGAGTCGATGTCGTGCGCCTGCAGGAACTCCCCACCGAACCAGATCACGAGCAGCAGGCCGGCGAGG
>JAJTCR010000384.1 GCA_021325695.1 Steroidobacteraceae bacterium
TGATCGACGGCAACACGGCCGCCGGCCTCGGCGCGGTGTACGCGGGCGCAACGGTCGGCCCGTGGTACCCGATCACGCCGTCGACATCGCTGTTGGACGCGTACAAGAGTTTCTGCGCGAAGCTGCGCGTCGACCCGGTGACCGGCGAGAACAACTACGCGGTGATCCAGGCCGAGGACGAGCTCGCCGCGATCGGCATGGTGCTCGGCGCCAGCTGGAACGGCGCGCGCGCGTTCACGGCGACGAGCGGCCCCGGTATTTCGCTGATGAGCGAATTCATCGGCCTGGCCTACTACGCGGAAATTCCCGCCGTGATCGTCGACGTGCAGCGCGTCGGTCCCTCGACCGGCATGCCGACGCGCACGCAGCAGTGCGACCTCATGCTCTGCGCCTACGCCTCGCACGGCGACACGAAGCACGTGCTGCTGTTCCCGTCCAACCCCGAAGAATGCTTCACGATGATGGTGCAGGCATTCGACCTCGCCGAGCGATTGCAGACACCGGTGTTCCTGATGTCGGACCTCGACATCGGCATGAACGACTGGATGGTGCCCGAGCTCAAGTGGGACGACGCCTATCGTCCCGACCGCGGCAAGGTGCTGTCCCGGGACGAGATCGAGGCGCTGCCGAAGTTCCACCGCTATCTCGACAAGGACGACGACGGCATTCCGTATCGCACGCTGCCGGGCGTCTCGGCCAAGGGCGCATACTTCACACGCGGGTCCGGGCACAACCAGTACGGCGGTTACACGGAGGATTCGACCGAGTACCAGATCGTGCTCGACCGGCTGCTGCGCAAGTTCAAGCGCGCCAGGGCGCTGGTGCCGCCGCCCGTGATCGAGAGTACGGGAACGAGCAGCATCGGCCTGGTCGCCATCGGCAGCTGTCGCGGTGCGGTCAACGAGGCTCGCGACATCCTCGCGAAACGCGGCATCCCGATCGACTACATGCGGATCAAGGCCTTCCCGTTCACCAAGGAAGTCGAAACCTTCATGGCCTCGCACGAGAAGATCTTCGTGGTCGAGCAGAACCGCGACGCACAGCTGCGCTCGCTGCTGACGCTCGAGACGGACGTGCCGAAATCGAAGCTGCATTCCGTGCTGCATTACAGCGGCCTGCCGATGACCTCGAAGGAGATCGTCGACGCGGTCATCGCCGAACTCGGTGACCAGCGGCGCGCGCACGTTGCCGCGGTCGCGGCCACTTGAGCGCGGCAGTGACTAGTGATCAGTGACTAGTGATCAGTGACTAGTGATCAGTGACTAGTGAATAGTCTGAGGGGCGGTGCAACGGTGAAGTCGGCGACTTTTGGGATGTCGGCGCGCGACGCGCGCCATTCCGACTAGTTACCAGTCACTATTCACCAGTCACTCATTGGAACACCCACGGTTGGTCAAAGATGTCGTTTATCAATAAGCCCAAGGTCCGCCACCCCGACCTGCCGAAGAACGAGCTCGGCCTCACGCGTCGCGACTACGAAGGCGCGATGTCCACGTTGTGCGCCGGCTGCGGCCACGACTCCGTCACCTCGGCGATCACGCAGGCGATCTGGGAACTCGACATCCGCCCCGAGCAGCTCGCCAAGCTCTCGGGCATCGGCTGCTCGTCCAAGACCACGGCGTACTTCGCGAGCGGCGCGCACGGGTTCAACGCCGTGCACGGCCGCATGCCGTCGATTGCCGCCGGGGCGAACGCGGCGAACCGCGACCTGCACTACATCGGCATCTCGGGCGACGGCGACTCGCTGTCGATCGGCTTCGGCCAGTTCGCGCACGCGATCCGCCGCAACGTCAACATGCTGTACATCTGCGAAAACAACGGCGTGTACGGCCTGACCAAGGGCCAGTTCTCGGCCTCGGCCGACATCGGCACGAAGTCGAAGAAGGGCGAGGAGAACCGGCAGGCGCCGGTCGATCCGTGCCTCGCGGCGCTGAGCCTCGGCGGCACGTTCATCGCGCGCAGCTTCTCGGGCGACAAGGACCAGCTCGTGCCGCTGATCAAGGCGGGCCTGAGGCACCGAGGCTTCGCGCTGATCGACGTGATTTCGCCTTGCGTCACGTTCAACGACCACGTCGGTTCGACCAAGAGTTACCAGTTCACGCGCGAGCACTACCAGGAGGCCGTCCACGCGGACTACATCCCGCCGCGCACGGAAATCACGGCTTCCTACGCCGAGGGCGAGGCGTTCCCGGTCAGGATGCACGACGGCAGCCAGATCCTGCTGCGCAAGCTCGACAAGGACTACGACCCGACCCACCGCGGCAAGGCGTTCGAATATCTCCGCACCAAGCTGCGGCAGGGTGAGCACGTGACGGGCCTGATCTTCGTTTCGGCGGCCAGCTCGCACGACATGCACGAGATGATGAACACGACGCACGTGCCGCTGAACCAGCTCCCGTACGAAAAGATGCACCCCGGTACGGCGGGCCTCGCGAGCATTCTGAAGCGCTACGGCTGAGCGCGGCGCGGGGGCCGCGTGCGCCCGGACCATGACACAGGTCACTTTGCGAGGGTGCGCCACAGCCTAGAATGTGTCGCGATGCCGGCCCCTGCCCCGCAACCACGCCTGTCCCGATCGCGTGCCGCCCCCTGCGGCGCGGCGGTGCTCGCGTGCGTCCTTGCGTGGGCACCCGCCTGGTCGGCCGCGGCCGTGTACAAGTGGATCGACGACGACGGGGTGACACACCTGTCCTCGGAGCGCCCCCCGTCGGGGATCCGGTACGAACGGGTCGCGGTCGGTGCGCTCGGCGGCGGCAAGCAGTCCACGTCGAAGCCAGGTGGCGACACGTCGGGCTCCAAGGGCAACGTCAGGCTCGCGGCAGCGTCGCCGGAGCAGGTGGCCCGGCGCAACGCCGCCATTTCCGAGCTGCAGAACCGCGAGTGCGTCGTGGCGCTGGAGTCGATGGACCGCTTGGCCCGCAGCGGCCGTCCGAACAGGCCGCGAGGCTCCGTGTCGCGAAGGGCGACGCGTGCGTCGAGGCACGCAACAAGCTTGCCGACATGCTCGAGCCGGGCCGGCGCCCGACGCGCGAGCAGTTGAAGGTCCAGCAGGAATTCATCGAGTCGCACTGCAAGGTCCCGGTACGCTGATCGTCCGCGCATGAACGACCCGGTGTTCCCGGTCGACGCTGCCCTGCCGGCCTCGCGGCACACCGCCCGGACAGCCCCTTTGCTCGATCCGCGCTGGGTGGTGATCCGCAATCCCGCTGCCGGCCGCTCGCGGCGTCGACGTGCGTGGCGGGCCTTCGAACGCGCGTTGCAACGCGCAGGCGTGCAGTTCGACGTCCACGCGACGCAGGGTCCCGGCGACGGCGTCCGACTCGCGCAGGCCGCCACGGCCGAGGGCCTGCACCGCGTCCTGGTCGCGGGTGGCGACGGCTCCGTGCACGAAGCCCTGAACGGACTCATGCGGGCCCGCGACGCGCCGGGGGCGTCCGCACCGGTGCCGACGCTCGTTCCGGTGCCGCTGGGCACCGGCAACGACTGGGCGAGATCGCTGCGTCTACCCCGCGACCCCGATCGTCTCGCCGAGCTGATTGCCCACGCGGCGCCGCGGCCACACGACGCCGGTCTGATCACGTTCCGGTCGCGCGGAGACGACCGGTGCTGGTTCGTCAACGTCGCGGGCGCCGGATTCGATGCGCACGTGCTCGCGCGCCTGCCCGCCCGGACCCCGTCGCGAGTGGCGTACCTGGCTGGCGCCTTGCGTGAACTTGGGCGCTACCGTTCGCCACGCTTCAGCGTCGTGACGGATGACGCGCCGGCCCGCGCGGGACGATTGCTGCTCGCCCTCGTCGCGAACGGCCGGTATTGCGGGCACCGCATGCACGTGGCGCCGTGCGCAGTCGTCGACGACGGACGCTTCGACGTCGTGACGATCGACGAAGTCGGGCTGCTGCGGGCACTGCCCAGACTCGCAGCGCTCTACGCCGGCACCGTGCTGCGCGACCCGCTCGTGCGTCACACGACCGCCGTGCGCGTGCGCATCGACAGCGACCCGAGCGTCGGGGTCGAGGCCGACGGCCAACTCGTCGGCATGACCCCGGCGGAGTTCACCGTGGTGCGTGGGGCAATCTTGGCGTTGCGTGGCGATTGAGATGGGCGGGCTCCGCCCAAGGTGAGGCGGCAGGTGCAGTCCCGCACCCAACATCGGAGGGCGCCGCGCGACACCGTCCCTGGCATCGCGCGACTCCCGTGGTCGTACTAGACCACAGGAGCATGCGCGATTGCATCCATGCGTTGGTGACCCGGGCGAGGACCTGCGCCGCCGTCTCGACGGTGCTCGACTAAACCAAA
>JAJTCR010000385.1 GCA_021325695.1 Steroidobacteraceae bacterium
GAATCGATTGCCGTCCTCCGGGACGTCCACTTCCGGGTGGACTCCGGCAAGGTCGTCTTCAGCGGCCTCGACATCGACATCTGCCGCGGCGCCATCACGGCCATCATGGGACCGAGCGGCACGGGCAAGACCACCCTGTTGAAGCTGATCACCGGGCAGATCACGGCCGACCGCGGCCAGGTCGTGGTCGACGGCCAGGACCTGGCACGACTCAACCGCAAGCAGATCTACGCGTTGAGACGCCGGATGGGGATGCTGTTCCAGAACGGTGCGCTGCTCACGGACCTGGACGTGTTCGAGAACGTCGCGTTCCCGCTGCGCGAGCACACGCGACTGCCCGAGCGGCTGATCCGGACCATCGTGCTGAGCAAGCTTCACGCGGTGGGCCTGCGCGGTGCCGCGACCCTGTCGCCGCAGGAGTTGTCCGGGGGCATGGCGCGCCGGGTGGCGCTGGCACGCGCCATCGCCATGGATCCCGACATCCTGATCTACGACGAACCGTTCGCGGGGCTCGACCCGATCTCGATGGGCGTGGTGCTGCGGCTGATCAAGTCGCTCAACGACGCGCTCAGTGTCACCAGCATCGTCGTCACGCACGACGTGCGCGAGATCTCGCAGATCGCCGACGCGAGCTACATCCTATCGGAGGGTCGCGTCGTCGCGAGCGGCACCACCCGCGAGCTGCAGGAGCATCCGTCGCCGGTGGTGCACCAGTTCGTCGAGGGTCTCGCGGACGGGCCGGTACCGTTCCATTACCCGGCACCCGATTACCACGCGCAGCTGCTCGGCGGCCGGGTGTTCGACTGATGCCGTCGCTGCTCCGTGAACTCGGCGAGGGTGCGACGAACTTCTTCGAGCGCGCCGGCAGGATCACGCGGTTCGGGCTGCAGCTCGCGGCACTCACGCCGACTTCGCTGCTGCGCGTGCGACCCGTGATCGAGCAGGTCTACAACACCGGCGCGCTGTCGCTCGTGATCATCATGACCTGCGGCCTGTTCGTCGGCATGGTGCTCGGCCTGCAGGGCTACGAAATGCTGAACCGTGTCGGCTCAGAGGAGTATCTCGGCACCGCCGCGGCGTTGAGCCTGCTCAAGGAACTCGGACCCGTCGTCACCGCGCTGCTTTTCGCCGGCCGCGCGGGCACGGCCCTCGCCGCCGAGATCGGCCTGATGCGAGCCACCGACCAGATCGCGGCCATGGAAATCATGGCCGTCGACCCGATGCGTCGCGTCGTGGTGCCGCGCTTCCTCGGCGGCGTGATCGCGATGCCGCTGCTCACGGCGACGTTCATCGCCATCGGCATGTTCGGTGCGCAGCTGATCGGCGTGCAGTTCTTCGGCATCGACCAGGGCAGCTTCTGGTCGCAGATCCGGGGCACGGTGGAACTCGACGACGTGGCCGAAGGTCTGATCAAGGGTGCAGTGTTCGGGGTGGCCTGCAGCTTGATCGCCGTTTACGAGGGTTACAACGCCGTGCCGACGGCCGAAGGCGTCGGTCGCGCCACGACACGGACGGTCGTCGTGTCCGCCGTCGTCACGCTGGTCCTCGATTACCTTCTCACGGCTCTCATGCTCTGACGACTCCGAGGCGACTACATGCGTCCATCGCGCACGATCGACATTTCCACCGGCCTGTTCGTCCTGCTCGGCTTCGCGGCCATCCTGTTCCTGGTCACGCAGATCACGAACCGCGAGTTCACGCTGAACAGCACGTCGTACAGGCTCAGGGCGGAATTCGAGAACATCGGCGGCCTGAAGGCGGGCGCGCCGGTGTCCATGGCCGGCGTGACTGTCGGCCGCGTCGAAGACATCCAGTACGACCAGAAGCTTTACAAGGCGGTCGTCACGCTGCGCCTCGACGGTCATTACGACGAGATTCCGAACGACAGCGACGCCAGCATCCTGACCTCGGGCCTGCTCGGCGGCCAGTACGTCGGAATCTCGCCCGGCGGCTCGGAGGAATATTTCAAGGACGGCGACCAGGTCACGTTCGTGCAGGACGCGGTCGTGCTCGAGAACCTGATCAGCAAGTACCTGTTCAATACGGCGACCAAGCAACCGGACGCGCCTGCGCCGGAAGCGGCTCCCGCCACGCAGGAGTGAGTAGCGAATGCACATCAAGAGAATCACCCGTTCCCTGGCCCTGATCGCGTTGCTCGGCGCGGCGCCGGTGGCCGTCACGGTCGGCCAGGCGCCCGCGGCGAAGCCCGCGACGGCGGTGCCGGGCGCCGGACCGCAGGAGCTGATCCAGAAGGTGTCGCAGGACCTGTTGCGGGACCTCGACGTCAATCGAGCTGCGTACAAGAAGGAACCGCAGAAGCTTCGCGCACTCGTCGACAAGCACCTGCTGCCGAACTTCGACGTCGATTACGCCGCCCGCCTGGTGCTGGGCAAGCACTGGCGCACGGCGAGCGAGGACCAGCGCAAGCGCTTCGTCGATGCGTTCTACCAGTCGCTGATGCGCAATTACGGCGACGCGATCGTCGAGTTCCAGGCCAACCAGCTGAAGATCCTGCCGTTCCGGGGCGACCTCACGTCCGGCTCGGCGACGGTCCGCACCGAGATCACGCACCAGGGCACGCCGGTGCCCGTCAACTACAGCCTGCGCGCGACGCCGCAGGGCTGGAAAGCCTGGGACGTCACGATCGAGGGCATTTCCTACGTCAAGAACTACCGCACCGACTTCGGCGCGCTGGCGGACAAGGAAGGCATCGATGCGGTCATCAAGCGACTCGAGACGCAGAACGCTTCTGGCAAGCCGGACCCGAATTTGAACGCGGGCAAGACCACGACCACCAAGCCGTGATCACGCAAGGTCCCCAGCGCATGCCGGCATTCCAGATCAATGCGACGTCGCCAGGCCGGCTCGCGGCCCGCGGGACCATCTGCTATGACAGCGCCGCTCAGGCGCTCGTCACCGGGCTCGCCCTG
>JAJTCR010000386.1 GCA_021325695.1 Steroidobacteraceae bacterium
CGTGCATTGGTACAGATATGCCGCGCCGACGATCAACGCCGCAAAGCCCAGCACAACGTGTGCCCAGTCGACCAATCCGGCGCCCTCAGGGACGCGCCGCAGCATCGACACCCAGGGACTCGTGACGATGAGCCACGCGCACGGCAGCACTGCCGCCAGGTGGAGTCGGCTCTGCAGCGTCTCGCGCGGAACGGTCATTTCACGTCGCGCAGCCGGCGGCCTGCCCGGCGCTGGCGCGCCCGGCCGCGAGCGCGGACAGCCGGTTCGAGAACTCCCGGACCTTGTCCCAGTCGGTGAACTCGACGTTGGTGTGCAGGTCGGTCGGCCCCCCGGTCAAGGTCATGATCAGGCGGATCGCGTAGCGGTCGAACACCCGGTAACGCTGATAGTCGAGGACGCCACCGAAGATTCCGACCAGTTGCGGCTGCCACGGCGACCGGGCGAGGAACTCGCGCACGTACTGGTTCGTCTCGGGTGTCTGTCGCGTGGGCTTGCGCGCGATCAGGCTCACCGAAAAGAACGCGCCCGGACGCGAGTCCAGCAACGCCCGCTGGGCGCGCACGAACTCCACGACCTCGGTGTGGTGCTTGCCGTGGCGGATGCTCGAGCCGACCACCAGCGCGTCGAAGCCGGCGACGTCGCCGGCACCGTCCGCGAGCGGCCGTACTTCCACGACGTCGCCCCGCGCCGCCGCATCCGCCTTGATGAACTCGCTGATCTTGAGCGTGTGCCCGTACACCGACGAATAGAGCAGCAGGATCCTCGACACGCTCGACACCCGGGGCCGGTACCCCATTGCAGTTTGCACGTGAGGATTCTAGCGGCCGCGCCCGGTGAAACGTCCATCGGTAGTCGTCCCCGGATGCAACGAGGACCTCCTGATCGGCATGACGCGCACCAGCCAGGACGGTGCCACCACCCGTGCCGGCGTAGCGGGTACCGGCCGCGCGGACGGGAGCGTCGCTCCCATCCGCGGCCCGCATTCCCGGTTCAGCTCGACGGCGTCGCCGCGACTGCTGCCTCGGTCGCCGGCGGCAGCGGCTCGGGCACGCGGTTCCTGATCGCGGGGATCGTCTGCAGGTACGTGAACAGCGCCTCGAGATCCTCGTCGGTCATGTGCTTGTACATCATGATTGGCATCGGCGGCAGCACGGGCCGGCCGCGACCCATGTGTCGACCGCTGCGAATCGTGTCCTTGAAATTGCGGAACGTCCACTGTCCCAGGCCCGTCTCCACGTCCGGCGTCAGGTTCGCGGTGAAGCTCACGCCCCACGGACCGGAAAACCGGGTGTTCGTCGGCCCGGGCGCTGCGCCTGGAGCCCCGGCCTGCGGCATGGACCCGAGCTGCTCCGGGTGCCCCGACAGCATGCGACTCAGGTCGGGCTCGGGACCGGTCGGCCCCATCTTGAACGGCGTGTGGCAATCGTTGCAGCCGGCGATCGTGGCGACGTACTTGCCGCGCTTGATCTTGTCGGCGTTCGGGCCGGTCGCGGTCGACGGCGCCGACGCGTAGGCATCCCACGTCATCGACGCGATGTCGGTCGCGGAGGCCGTGCCCGACGTCGGTGCGGTTGCCTGGTCCGCGGCGCGCGCGACGTCCACGGCGCCCGCGACGAGGCCGGCGATGCTCAGCGCGATCGTGGTGGCGTAGACGGCCCGAGCCGTGCGGTGACGCCGGATGAAGCGGCGGGATTCTGGGGATTCGATGTAGCGGCCCATGACAATTTCTCCTCCTGTTCGATCGTTTCGTTGTCGTTCAAATCCTGGTCGATCCAGCGCTCGATGAGCGCCACGGCCCGATCGTCGGGCAGCGCGGTGCCGAGCGGCGGCATCTGCACGCGCGGGTCGCGCGAGCGCATGCGCAACGGCAGTACGCTGGCGGTGGACTGTCCGGGCACTACGAGTCGCGACGGCACGTCGGCTCCGCCGTGCGGGCGGAACCGGCTCGCCGCGTCGACGAGCGACCGCAGCACCGCTTGCGCGCTCGAGTTGCCGCGCACGACCGACTGCGCGAACACGACGGTGACCGGGACCGAGGCGTCCGACGCCGACGGCGCGGAATGACAGTGGCCGCAGTTCCCGTGCAGGTAACCGAGCGCCGCGCGCTCGGTCGGTGTCCGCGCGGCGATGCGCGGCGGCACCTCGAGCAGCGACGCGGGCAGGTTGCGCACGAGGCCTTGCGCGACGAGTGCGCGCAGGTCGATCGCCGACGGCTCGGCGTGCGGCGCGAGCGGGTCGCGATCGGGCGACAGCTGCAACGCGCTGAAGCCGAGCACCGGAACCGCGGCGCCTTCGTGGCAGGCGCGGCAGTCGATCTCGCTCGGGACGGCGTACGAACCACCGCGCGAGGCATGCTCGAGCACCAGCGCGGGCACGCCGCCGGCGGGCGCCAGCGTTGCCTCGGTGCCGGCTGCGTTCCAGACATACGTCGCGAACCGCCACGTGCCATCCGCGACGCGCTCGATGAAACGGGTCTCGATGCGACGACCGAGTGCGAATTCCTTCCAGAGCCGGGTGCCGACCGGGAACACCCAGGCGTCGGGATTGGACGCATCGATGAACGTGCCGGGGGGCAGCGAGAGCCAGCGACGCTTCGTGGCGCCGTCCGACCAGAGCGGGTACTGGGGCGAAAACGGCAGCGTGCGCGACGTGATCTCGGTCACCGAGCCGGCCGTGAACAGTCCCGTGTCGCTGAGTCGCTCCGGCAGCGGCGCGATGGCGGGTCGCGCGGTCTCGTCGGCTGCCGCCCGCGCTCCGGCGGTTTGCAACAGCAGCCACCACGCGAGCGCGATCAGGACTGCAACCGTGGGACGTCCTTGTGTCATGGGGCGGCATCGTGCGCGCGCCCGCGCCGGCTCCTCATGCATCCCGGGGAGCCATGCGAAGAGCCAACGATGGATGCGACGCCTGCGGGCCACTGCGCGACG
>JAJTCR010000387.1 GCA_021325695.1 Steroidobacteraceae bacterium
GGACCGCGCCGTCGACGACGCCATCCTGCGACTCGCGCTGCCCCGAAGGACCGATGGAGACGACGTGGATCGCAGTTCGCCGCTGCCACGCACCAGGACGCAATTCGACTCGCTCGTCGAGCGCGGCCGGGCCGACGTCGTGGACCGCGGCGCCGACATCGCCAGGACTGTCCGCGCCGTGCTCGTTGCGCTCAAGGAGGTCCGATCTGCCCTTGCGTCCATGACGGGCACGGGCTTCGCGGCGACTCGGGAATCGGTGAACCGGCAGGTCGAGGCGCTGTTCGCGCCCGGCTGGGTTCGGCGCACGCCGGAGGCCTGGTGGCCGCAACTGCCGAAATACGTCCGGGCGATCGTGCGCCGGCTCGATCGCGCGCGCGGCGACGTCGAGCGCGACCGGCGACTGCAGTCACAGGTCGGGAAGTACGACGCCGAACTCTGGCGGCTCGAAGCCTCGACCGTCGCCGACATCGAGGCGACCGAGCGCGAACGCCTGCGCTGGATGGTCGAGGAATTCCGGCTTTCGCTGTTCGCGCAGGACCTCAAGACGTTGCAGCCCGTGTCGGCCAGACGGCTCGACGAGCAGCTTGCACTGGCGCAGCGCGAAGCTCGCGGGGCCGGTCGGCGGCCGCAGGCGCGGAAGCGCTGACCGTGTCGGCCGGTTACCGGTCGTTCAGGAAAGGCTTGATCAGGTCGAGCGGCAGCGGGAACACGATCGTGGTGCTCTTTTCGCTCGAGAGGTCGGCGAGCGTCTGCAGGTAGCGCAGTTGCAGCGCCTTCGGCTCCGCGCCCAGCTGACGCGCCGCCTCGACCAGCATCGCGGCGGCCTGGCTCTCACCCTCGGCGTGGATGATCTTGGCACGCCGCGTGCGCTCGGCTTCGGCCTGCTTCGCCATGGCGCGAATCATCGACTCGTTGAGGTCGACGTGCTTGATCTCGACGTTGGCGACCTTGATGCCCCAGGCATCGGTGGCCGCGTCGAGGATGCGCTGGATGTCGACGTTGAGCTTGTCGCGCTGCGAGAGCATCGTGTCGAGCTCGTGCTGGCCGAGCACGGAGCGCAGCGTCGTCTGCGCGAGCTGGCTCGTGGCCTCGAACGCGTTCGCGACCTGGATGATCGCCTTGTCCGGCTCGACGATACGGAAATAGATCACCGCGTTGACCTTCACCGAGACGTTGTCGCGTGAAATGACGTCCTGCGTCGGCACGTCGAGCACGATCACGCGCAGGTCCACCCTGACCATGCGCTGCACCAGCGGGATCAGGATGATGATGCCCGGTCCCTTGACACCGGTGAAGCGGCCGAACGTGAACACGACGCCGCGTTCGTACTCATTCAGGATCTTGAAGATCTGCGTCGCCAGCACGACGGCGATGACGACGACGATGGCCAGGGTGGGGATGCTGAACATGCGTGTGGACTCCCTCGTGCGGTTACTCAGTCGGTCGCCGGCTCGACCTGCAGCGTGAGCCCGTCGATGCGTACGATGCGCAGCCGCTGGCCTGCGCGGACGGGTGTCTGCGTGACCGCGTTCCAGAGCTCGCCGTGCACGCGCACGAGCCCCTGCCGTTCGAACGCCTCGACGGCTTCCGCGGCTTCGCGCAGCAGCCCTTCGCGACCGCTCACGACGGGGCGTTGCCGCGCGCGAACCGCGAACGAGACGATGCCGAGCAGCAGCAGGCTGCCGGCCAACCCCATCCCGGCGATCAGCTGCCACGCGACGCCGAAGCCGGGTGCCTCATTGTCGAGCAGCATGACCGAGCCGATCACGAACGCGACGATGCCGCCGAGCCCGAGCGTGCCGAACGAGGGCACGAACGATTCGGCCACGATCAGCAGCACGCCGAGTGCGATCAGCGCGAGGCCCGCGTAATTGACCGACAGCACCTGGAACGCGAACAGCGCGAGCAGGAGGCTGATGGCGCCCACGACGCCGGGCAGCACGCTGCCGGGGTTGTAGCCCTCGAGCAGCAGGCCGTAGATGCCGATCAGCATCAGCAGGTAGGCGACGTTGGGATTCGTGATCAGCTGCAGCAGCTTCGTGCGCCAGTCCGGCTGCACTTCGCGCAGCACCAGCCCCGCGGTCTGCAGCGTGACCTCGCGCACCTGCAGTTTGACGACGCGCCCGTCGAGCGCCCGGAGCAGCGCCGGCAGGTCGCTCGCGACCAGGTCGATCACCTTCGCCTCGAGCGCCTCGTCGGCCGGCAGGCTGACGCCTTCGCGCACCGCGCGCTCGGCCCAATCGACGTTGCGCCCTCGCAGCTCGGCGAGGCCGCGGATGTACGCGACGGAATCGTTGACGGCCTTGCGTTCCATCGCCGACCCGGGCGTCGGTGAAGCCTCGGGAGCGTCGTCCTCGGCCTCGGGGTTCTTGCGCTCTGGGGGCGGCCGTGGGTCGTCGCCTGGCGGTGGGCCTCCGATCTGCACCGGAGTCGCGGCGCCCAGGTTCGTCGCCGGTGCCATCGCGGCCACGTGACTTGCATACATCAGGTACGTGCCGGCGCTGGCAGCACGCGCGCCGCTCGGGGCGACGTAGGCGATCACGGGCACCTCGGAACCAAGGATCGCCTGGATCATGTCGCGCATCGCGGTCTCGAGGCCGCCCGGCGTGTCGATGCGCAGCACGACGAGGTGTGCGGCAGACTCCTCTGCGGCCTCGAGCTGGCGCACGAAGAAATCGCTCGTGCCGGGACCGATGGGTCCGGTCACCGGGATCAGCACGGCTTCGTCCTGCGACCCGGACGCCGCGCGCACGGCGGCGAGCGACAGCAGGCTTGCACACAGCGCGAGGCAACCGAGCGCCGCGCGGCGAAGCACCGTTCCGCGTCCTGCCAGTGCCGTCATGACCGCATGATACCGCAGCCCTAGGTGGGGTCCGCCGTTGCCCTATAATTTTCTCCGGTGCAGGAGCGTGGGCGGATGCACGACG
>JAJTCR010000018.1 GCA_021325695.1 Steroidobacteraceae bacterium
AAAGGACGCACCTTCCGACAATCACCATGGACGACGGCATGTCGGCACCCCCCGCGACATTCGGAGCGAGCAGTCACGGCCTGCGCGGCGACTACCGTGACATGCGGCCCGACTACACGGTGACTCAGGACTATTCGGCCTACGATGCGGCCGCTCAGGAACGCTGGCGACGGCTGTACCAGCGGCAGATCAGGTTGGTACCCGGGCGCGCCTGCGATGAGTTCCTGCGCGTGGTCGAGACCCTCGACTACGGCGCCGGCATTCCGCGCTTCGACCAGGTCAACGAGCGGCTCGACCGGGCGACGCGCTGGCAGGTCGTCGCGGTGCCGGGCCTGCTGCCCGAGCCGGTGTTTTTCGGGCACCTGGCCGAGCGCCGCTTTCCCGTCACGGTCTGGCTGCGTGAGGAATCGGAGTTCGACTACATCGTCGAGCCCGACGTCTTCCACGATTTCTTCGGGCACGTCCCGTTGCTGTTCGACCCGGTGTTTGCCGATTACATGCAGGCGTACGGCCGAGGCGGGCAGAAAGCCGAAGGCTTGCACGCGCTCGAATACCTCGCGCGGCTCTACTGGTACACCGTCGAGTTCGGCCTGAGCCAGGGTCCGCAGGGTCTGCGCAGCTACGGCGCCGGGATCCTGTCGTCGCCGAGCGAAATCGTCTACGCGCTCGAGAGCCCCGAGCCGAACCGCGTCGGCTTCGACCTGCGCCGCGTGATGCGCACGCTGTACAAGATCGACAGCTTCCAGCAATCCTATTTCGTGATCGACGGGTTCGACCAGTTGTTCCGCGAAACGGCCCCCGACTTCACGCCGCTCTACGTCGATGTCGCGCGGCAGGAGACGCTGCCGGCCAACGCCGTGATCGAGGGCGACCGCCTCTTCTGAAATGGCGCAAATGGGGACACTCCTGGATTTCGGTCTGGTCGAGGCGAGCGACGAAAATCAGGAGTGTCCCCATTTTTCCCTACAATGCGCGCCTCGCCTCCCCACGTCCCCGGATGCACAACCATGAGTTCCCCGCGCCCGACCGTCGCCGACGACACCACGCCCGTCGACGTTTTTGAACTCGGCCATTTCGTCGCGGGCCGCGTGGTGCCCGGCACCTCGGGTCGCCGGGGCCCGGTCCACGACCCGGCGACCGGCGCGCTGCGCGGACATGTCGGGTACGCCAGCGAAGCCGACACGCAGGCCGCCATCGCCGCAGCGGCCGCCGCGCTGCCGGCGTGGTCTGCGATGCCGCCGCTGCAGCGTGCGCGGATCCTGTTCCGCTTCAAGGCGCTGCTCGAATCGCACCTCGACGAACTGGCGCGCCTGATCAGTTCGGAGCACGGCAAGGTGTTTTCCGACGCCCGCGGCGAAGTGATCCGCGGCATGGAAGTCGTCGAGTTCGCGTGCGGCATCCCGCAGCTGCTCAAGGGCGAGTTCAGCGAGAGCGTCGGCACCGGCGTCGACAGCTGGTCGCAGCGCCAGCCGGTCGGCGTGTGCGCCGGCATCACGCCATTCAACTTCCCGGCCATGGTGCCGATGTGGATGTTCCCCGTCGCGATCGCGTGCGGCAACACGTTCGTGCTGAAGCCCTCGGAGAAGGATCCGAGCTGCCCGATGCGGCTCGCACAACTGCTCAAGGAAGCGGGCCTGCCGGACGGCGTCTGCAACGTCGTCAACGGCGATCGCGAGGCGGTCGACACCCTGCTGACCGACCCGCGCGTCGGCGCGGTGAGTTTCGTCGGTTCGACGCCCGTGGCCGAGTACATCTACCGGACCGCCTCGACGCACGGCAAGCGCGTGCAGGCGCTCGGCGGCGCCAAGAACCACATGGTCGTGATGCCAGACGCGGACACCGCGAACGCCGCGAGCGCGCTGATCGGCGCCGCTTACGGGTCGGCCGGTGAACGCTGCATGGCGATCTCGGTGGCCGTGGCGGTGGGTGACGCGGCCGGGCCGCTGGTCGAGGCGGTGCGCGGGCAGCTCGCGCAGCTCAGGATCGGCGCGGGCCTCGACGACGGCGCGGAAATGGGGCCGCTCGTCACGCGCGAGCACCTCGAACGCGTGCGCAGCTACGTGGACCTGGGCGTCCAGGAGGGCGCGAAGCTCGTCGTGGACGGGCGCGGCCTGCGCGTGAAGGGATACGAAAACGGTTATTTCCTCGGGCCCTGCCTCTTCGACGCCGTCGAACCGACGATGCGCATCTACCGCGAGGAGATCTTCGGCCCGGTGCTCTGCGTCGTGCGCGTGCCGGACCTCGCTTCGGCACTGCAGCTCGTCAATGAGCACGAATTCGGCAACGGCACGGCGATCTTCACCGCGAGCGGCGAGGCCGCGCGCACGTTCACGCAGGGCGTGCAGGCCGGCATGGTCGGCATCAACGTGCCGATCCCGGTGCCGATGGCTTTCCACTCGTTCGGCGGCTGGAAGCGCTCGCTGTTCGGCGCGCTGCACGTGCACGGCCCGGACGGCGTCCGCTTCTACACGCGACTCAAGACTGTCACCTCACGCTGGCCGACGTCTCGGCGGGAGACCGCCCAGTTCGTCATGCCGACGATGCAGTAGCCGGCGGCACCGGCGACCCCCCAACCCCCTTCCGGCACGCCCGTCCGAAAAGTCGGACGTCGGCGCGGATGGCATTGCCATCGGCAGAATACTTGTTCTATGATCGCCTCAGAATGGAACGACGATTCCATCGGTGTCGCGGCACAGCCATCAGCAGCTGTTGGGATTGCACGATTCGCCGTCGCTTTCGCGCATCCGGTACCACAACGAACCAGGACACAACGCCATGAGAATCAAGCAGACCGTCCTCGCCGGCGCCTTTACCCTCGCCCTGTTACCCGTGGCCACCGCGCTGGCGGGCGAGGTCACCGGACGCGTGACCGATTCGTCGACCGGACGGCCGTTGCCGAACGCGACCGTCCGGATCGAGCCGCTCGGCCGAACGGCCACAGCCGATCGCGGCGGTGAGTTCCGCGTCGTCGACGTGCCGGCAGGGACCTACCAGCTCGTGGTCTCCTCGGTTGGTTTCCGCGACGCCACCCAATCGCTCGAGGTTCCCGCCACAGGCGCCGCCACGCAGACGTTTGCGCTGCTCGGATCCGGCGTCGAGGAGATCACCGTCACGGGATTCCGCCTGGCGCTGGCCACGGCGCTGCAGGACAAGAAATCCTCCGCGACGATCAAGGATTCCATCACGGCTGACGACGCTGGCAAGCTGCCCGACCAGAACGCGGCCGAGGCATTGCAGCGCCTGCCGGGCGTGTCCACGACGACCGATCAGGGCGAGGGCCGCTACGTGACCGTGCGCGGCATCGATCCCGGCCTCAACAGCGTCACGCTCGACAACCAGATACTCGGCACCCCCGAGCCGAACGACCGCCGCATCGCGCTCGACACGGTCCCGGCGAACCTGCTGGCCAAGCTCGAGGTCGTCAAGTCCGTGACGCCGGACATGGACGGCAATGCCATCGGCGGATCGATCAACATCGTGACGCCGAGCGCGTTCGACGAGGAGGACGGGCACTTCGCCAACGCCTCTCTCGAGTACGGCTACTACGACCTGAACGGCGAGAACCCGTTCGGCGGCGCGCTCGCGTGGGGCCAGACCTTCGGAGAGGACCGCTGGGGCGTCGTGCTCTCGGGCAGCTACTCCGAACGCGAATACGCCTCGCACAATCTGCAGGGCGGCGACCCGTGGGAGGAAGAGGGCGACTTCTTCATTCCGAACGAACTCGTGCTGCGCGACTACGTCATCGAGCGCAAGCGCTCCGGCATCGTGGCCAACTTCGAGTTCCGACCGAGCGACGCGACCAAGCTCTATTTCCGCAACCTCTACAACCGGTTCGAGGACATCGAGCTGCAGCCGGAGACGATCTACGATTACCGCAACGGCGACCTCGTCGACCAGACAGCGACCTCGGGCACGTTCACGGAGGGCGACGGCTCACGCGAGCTGCAGAGCCGGCGGGAGATCCAGTCGATCCAGAGCTCGACGCTCGGCGGCGAGTTCGACCTCGGCGATCGCTGGACGCTCGGCGCTTCGTACACGCTCGGCAAGTCCGAACAGGACACCCCGTGGGATTTCGGCTGGGTGTTCGAGTACGACGGCGTGCTGCCGATGAGCTACGACACGTCGAATACGTTCTTCGACGTGACCGCCGGGCCTGAATTCCAGGATCCGGACGGGTTCGAGTTCGAGGAGTACTTCCGCGCCAAGCAGATGGTCGAGGAAGACCTGGACATCGCCCAGTTCGACCTGCAGCGCGATCTCTCGTTCGGCGGCCGGAACGGTTTCGTGAAGGTCGGGGCCAAGCTGCTCGACCGCGAAAAGACCAGCGACCAGCAGGCCACGGTCTACGACGGCATCGACAGCGACGACGACTTCCTGCTCGCGCAGGTCATGCGCAACGGCGACCCCGATTTCTACTGCAGCGAGCGATGCTACGACTTCGGACCGCAGGTCAATTTCGACGCGGCGCAACGGTTCTTCCGCGACAACGAGTCCACGTTTGAGGTCAACGCGGAGGACACGGTGGCCGAGGAGTACGGCGTCGACTACGTGATCAACGAGAAGATCTCGGCCGGTTACGTGATGCTGCAGGTGGATGTGACGCCCACGATGACGGTGACCGGCGGCGTGCGCATGGAGAAGACCGACGCCGATTATCAAGGCTACGACCTCGAGTTCGTCGACGGCGAGATCGACCCGGCGCCGCCGAAGGTGCGCGGGTCGAAGGACTACACGAACTGGCTGCCCGGCGTGCAGATGCGCTGGGCGCCGCGTCAGGACCTGCTCGTGCGCGCCGCCTGGACCAACACGATCGGGCGCGCGGCTTACGAGCAGCTCGTCCCGTTCCGAAATTTCGAGATCGAGGAAGTTGACCCCGAGGATTGCCCGAACGCGCCCGATCCGTGCTTCGAGGGCGCGCTCGAGACCGGCAACTCCGACCTCGAACCGATCGAGTCGATGAACTGGGACGCCGCGATCGAGTGGTACCTGCCCGCGGGCGTGCTCGCGGCCGGTTTCTTCTACAAGGACATCGAGAACCCGGTGTTCACGCGCTTCCAGGTGCTCGAGGAGGAGGAGTTCGAAGGACGTTTCTATTCCGAACTCGAGGTGCTGCGTCCTGAGAATGCCGAGTCCGGCGAGATCCTTGGCGTGGAGCTCAATTACCAGCAATCGTTCACCGGCCTGCCGGCGCCCTTTGACGGTCTCGGCGTCTCCATCGGTTACACCTACTCGGACAGCAGCGCCGACCTGGTCGACCGCAGCGACGAGATCCCGTTCTTCCTGCAGTCGGAACACATCGGCAATCTCGCGCTGTTCTACGAGCGCGCGGGCGTTGGGCTGCGGCTCGGGTACTCGTACCGCAGCGAGTATCTCGACACGCTCGGTGAAGGACCGGACGAGGACCTCTACATCGACGACCACGGCCAGCTCGACTTCAAGGCCAGCTACGACTTCAATGAGACGTTCACCGCCTACCTGCAGATGCAGAACCTCACCGACGAGCCCTTGCGCTACACCAGCGGGCGCGGCCGCCGACTGGCCGAGAACGAGATCTATTCGTGGAACGCGATGGCGGGTGTGCAGGTGAAGTTCTGAGGCGAGCGCGCCGGCACGGTGGAATCGCCGTGCCGGCGGTGGAACGTGGGTTCCCGCTGGCCTAGCATGCCCGGGCCAGGGCATCAGGAAACCGTTGACGTGAAGCCGCCGAAGAACCCCGAAAGCCTGCGGAACGAAATCGTGCGGCGCTACGAGGACCTGAGCCCGCGACTCAAGCAGGTCGCGAAGTTCATGCTCGAAAACCCGAACGACGTCGCCCTGCAGACGCTCGCCGTGATCGCTGCGCGTTCGAAAGTGCAGCCGTCCACGATCGTGCGGTTCGCGAAGACGTTCGGGTACGAGGGGGCGAGCGACATCCAGAAGCTGTTCCGTGACGAGATCCTGAACCTCGCCCCGAGCGCGAACTACTCGGAACGGATCCGGCAGTTCAGCGAGCGCTCGGGCGCGGCCTCGACGCGCAGCGCGCACGAACTGATGCGCGAGTTCGCCGACAACAACATCCTGGCGCTGCGGCACCTCCAGGAAGTCGTGCGCGACGCGGATCTCGAGCGCTCGCTCGACCTGATCGAGGAGGCCCGCGCGGTCTACATCGTCGGCATGCGCCGCTCGTTCCCGGTCGCCGCGTACCTGGCCTACGCCCTGCGGCACGTCGAAAAGCGTGCGTACCTGATCGACGGCGTGGCGGGCATGCTCGGGGAGCAGGCGAGCATCGTCGAGGCCGAGGACCTGATGATCGCGATCAGCTTCCATCCGTACGCGCGGGAGACCGCCGAGGTCGTGGCCGGCGCGCGCGAGCGCAACGCGCGCGTGATCGCCATCAGCGACAGCCGCCTGAGCCCGATCGCGCGCGAGGCGGACCTCTGCTTCGAGATCAAGGACGCCGAAGTGCGGCAGTTCCGCTCGCTCACCGCATCGCTGTGCCTCGCGCAGACGCTCGCGATCAGCTACGCGTACCGGCTCGGCGCGCGCCGGACGCGAGGACACTGACGTGGGGGCTTCGCGCGATCCGACGCTGCACGTCGCCCTGATCGGCGCTGGACGCATCGGCAGGATCCACGCCGACAACCTCACGCGCACGCCGGGCGCCGTGCTCGCCTGCGTCTGCGATGCCGACCCTGGCGCCGCGGCGACGCTGGCCGCGCAGTGCCACAGCGTGGTCGCCAAGGTCGAGGAGGCGCTTGCGGACCCGGCAGTCGACACGCTGCTGATCGCGAGTTCGACGGATACGCACGCCGACCTGATCGAGGCGGGTGCGCGTGCCGGCAAGGCCGTGTTCTGTGAAAAGCCGCTCGACCTGGACCTCGCCCGTGCCCGGCGCTGTGTCGAGGCCGCCGGCAGCGCGGGCATCGTGCTGCGGCTCGGATTCAACCGTCGCTACGACCCGTCCTTCGCGCGGCTCAAGGCCGAACTTGTCGCGGGCGCCATCGGACCGCTGGCGACGCTCGCGATCACGAGCCGCGACCCGGCGCCGCCCCCGCTCGAGTACGTGCGCCGCTCCGGCGGATTGTTCCGCGACATGATGATCCATGACTTCGACATGGCGCGCTGGCTGCTGGGGGAGGAGCCCGCCGAGGTTTATGCACGCGGCACCTGTTTCGTGGATCCCGCCATCGCCGCGGCCGGCGACGTCGACACTGCCGCAGTGCTGCTCACGACCGCGAGCGGCCGGATGTGCCAGATCACCAACAGCCGGCGGTGCAGCTTCGGCTACGACCAGCGTATCGAGGCCTTCGGCGCCGCCGGCATGCTGCGCGCCGACAACGCGACCGCCACGCACGTCGAGCTCGCAAGCGCCACGGGGTTCACGACCGAGCCGGCGCTGCCGTTCTTCCTCGAACGCTATGCGGAAGCTTACCGGCGCGAATTGCTCGACTTCGTCCGCGCCTGTGCGGGCGAGTCGGTCGAGCTCGCGACCGCTGAGGACGGCGTGCGTGCGCTCGTGCTGGCGGACGCCGCACAGCGATCGCACGAGACGGGTCGACCGGTGACGGTCGCGGCGGAGACGGGGCGATGACGGCGGCGCGCATCGGACTGATCGGCACGGGCTACATCGGCCGGGCCCACGCGATCGCGCTGCGCAGCGTCGGTACCGTGTTCCCGGACGTCGAGCCGCCGGTGCTCGAGCTGGTGGCCGACACGGACGCGGCACGTGCCGAGACAGCCGCGCGCGAACTCGGTTTCCGTCGCAGCACGGGCGACTGGCGCACGCTCGTGGTGGACCCCGAAGTCGACGTCGTCGTCGTCTGCACGCCCAATCACCTGCACCGGGACATGGCGTTGGCCGCGATCGCGGCCGGCAAACACGTGTCGTGCGAAAAACCGCTCGCGCTGTCGGCCGCCGATGCGCGCGAGATGGCGCGCGCCGCCGACACGGCTGGCCTCTGTCATCTCGTCGGCTTCAACTATGCCGTCAACCCGTTGCTCGTGACTGCGCGCGAGTTGATCGCCTCGGGTGAGATCGGCGAGCCCATCGGTTTTCACGGTCGTTATTTAGAAGATTACCTCGCCGACCCGGGCCTGGCGTTCACGTGGCGCTGCGAACGCGCGCTGGCCGGCGCCGGCGCGCTCGCCGACCTGGGCACGCACCTCGTCGACCTCGCGCACGGGCTGCTCGGCGACATCGCCAGGGTCGCGGCGCGCCTGACCACCGTGATCGGCGAGCGGCGCGAACCCGTGAGCGGGCGTGCGCGCCGCGTCGAGAACGAGGACTGCGCCCAGGTGCTGGTCGAGTTCGCGAACGGCGTACCGGGCGTCGTCGACGTGAGTCGCGTCGCGACCGGCTACAAGTGCGGCCTCGCCTTCGACCTGTTCGGCACGCGCGGCAGCCTGCGATTCGACCAGGAGCGAATGAACGAACTGCAGCTCTACCGCAATGACGACCGCGCGGGGCTCCGCGGTTTCCGCACCATCCTCGCCGGGCCCGAACACGGCGACTATCGGCCATTCTGTCCCGCGCCCGGCCACGGCCTCGGCATCAACGATCTCAAGGTCATCGAATCGCGTAACCTGCTCGCGGCGATCGAGCGCCGTCGCGGCGACGTGCGGGCACCCGGCGCCGCCCCGGATTTCCACGAGGGCGCACGCGTGCAGCGGGTCATCGACGCCATCGAACGCTCGCACGCCGATTCGGCGTGGGTCGAAGTACCTGCCAACGGAGGGGTGGGACGATGAACACGAGCGCACTGCACCTGACGGACCACCGTTCCGGCTTCGGCCCGGGCGAGACCGACATCACGCGGCACGACGCGGTCGACGATCCGGTCGGCCTCGGCGTCGCAGTGCTGCGGCTCGGCGCGGGCGAACGCATCGACCAGGTTGCCGCGGTCGAGACTGCGTGGCTGCTCATGCACGGGCGCGTGCGCGGTACTGCCGGCCCTAGCCCCTTCGACTTCGAGCGACACTCGCTGTTCGACGAATCGGCGAGCTGCCTCCACGTGGCAGCGGGCACGCGCGTGACGCTGGAGGCGGCCAGCGACGCTGAACTCACCGTGTATCGTTGCCCGAACGTGCGGGCGTTCGACGCGCGCGTGTTCAGCCCGGCCGACGTGCCCGACGAGCACCGTGGAGCAGGGCAGGTGCGCGACCGCTGCCTGCGGCTGGTGCGCACGGTCTTCGACCGTACCAATTCGCCGGAGCAGGTCGAGCTCGTGCTCGGCGAGGTGGTCACGTTGCCCGGCGGCTGGTCGAGCTACCCGCCGCACCACCATCCGCAGTCCGAGATCTATCACTACCGCTTCACCGAGCCGCAGGGGTTCGGGCACGCGGAACTCGGCGAGGCGGTCGTCAAGGTCCGACAGTACGACACCGTCCGGATTCCCGCCGGGCACGACCATGCGCAGTGCGCGGCGCCAGGCTACGGCATGTACTACTCGTGGGTGATCCGGCACCTGCCGGGCCTGCCATACACCGTGCCGGAGTTCACGAGCGAGCACGCGTGGACGATGCGCCGCGACGCGCAGTTCTGGTGGCCCCGCGGCGGCGAGGGCGACGATGACTGAGGAGACCGCGCTCGACGTGATCTGTCTCGGACGCGCGGCGGTCGACCTGTATGGTCAGCAGGTCGGCGGTCGGCTCGAGGACATGCAGTCGTTCGCCAAGTACCTCGGCGGCTCGTCGGCCAACCTCGCAGCGGGGCTCGCGCGCCTGGGGCTGCGTCCCGCGATGCTCACGCGCGTCGGCGACGAGCACATGGGCCGCTTCGTGCGCGAGCAACTCGCGCACGAGGGGGTCGACGTCTCGCATGTCGGGACGGACCCGGACCGGCTGACCGGGCTCGTCGTGTTGGGCATCGCAGGGACCGACGCCTACCCGCACGTCTTCTTCCGCACCCGCTGCGCGGACATGGGCCTGGTCGTCGAGGACTTCGACGAGGCCTGGATCGCGTCGGCGCGTGCGCTCGCGGTGACCGGCACGCACCTGTCGACCGCACCGACACGCCGGGCGGTGCTGCAGGCGATGCAATGGGCGCGCACGCACGGACGACGCGTCGTGCTCGACATCGACTACCGTCCGGTGCTCTGGGGCTTGGCGTCGGCCGGCGCAGGCGACAACCGCTACGTCGCGGCGCATGCGGTCACGCAGGTGCTGCAGGAGTTCCTCGGGTTCTGCGACCTGCTCGTCGGCACCGAGGAGGAGATCCGCATTGCCGGAGGCCTGGACGATACGGACGCGGCGCTGCAGAGCATCCGACAGTGGTCAAACGCCACCGTCGTGCT
>JAJTCR010000388.1 GCA_021325695.1 Steroidobacteraceae bacterium
GTTGAGCTCGACGATCTCGGGGACCGCCGCGACCGGTTGCACGTTGTGATAGTGGAGGCCGTGGCCCGCGTGGACGGTGAGCCCGAGTTGCGAGCCGTGCCGCGCCGCCTCGACCAGGCGCATCAGTTCCCTCGCCTGCTGCTCGCCGCTCGCCTCCGCATAGGCGCCGGTGTGCAGCTCGACCGCGGGCGCACCGATCGCGATCGAGGCCTCGAGTTGTCCGGCGTCCGGGTCGACGAACATCGAGACGCGGATGCCCCGCTCGTGCAGTGCCGCCACGGTCTCACGCAACCGGGACTGTTGCCCCGCCACGTCCAGTCCGCCTTCGGTCGTCACTTCGGTGCGTTTCTCCGGCACGAGACAGACGTCCTGCGGGCGCACCTCGCGCGCGATGGCGATCATCTCGTCGGTCGCAGCCATCTCGAGGTTCATCCGCGTCTGCAACGCGGCGCGCATCCGGTGCACGTCGTGGTCCTGGATGTGCCGGCGGTCCTCGCGCAGGTGCAGCGTGATGCTGTCGGCGCCGTTCTGCTCGGCCACGAGCGCCGCATACAGAGGATCGGGATAAGGGCTGCGTCGCGCCTGCCGCAGGGTGGCCACGTGGTCGATGTTGACGCCCAGCTTGATCGGATGCGTGAGCTGCAAGTTGGTAACCTCTAACCTCCGTCGGGCCTGCCGGCGTGCGCGCGCATCTCGAGCAGGACCTCGCGCGTGCGCAGCGGCCGTCCGTCCAGCACCCGGTCGAGTGCGGCACGCAGCAACCGTCGCGCATCGGCGAGGCTGCGCGGGTCGTCGAGGCGTTCGCGCGCGAGCGACAGCAGCGACTCGCCGGAAAATATCAGGGTTCCCTCCGCCACTCCATCGACCGGCTCCGCCCCGCCTTCGAGGCCGTAGCGGTAACTGCGCCCGGGGCCGAGCGACGCGCCGCTCGTCGCCTCGTGCTCGAGGTTCAGGCCCCACCCGAGTTCTTCCAGCAGGCGCTTTTCGAAGATGCGCAGCGCCCGAACGGCATCTTGCGCCGGTGAATGCAGCCGTTGAAGCAGCGTCGCGTAAGCGTCGAACAGGGCCGGATGGGGGTCGTTCCGCTGCAGCAGCTTGAGCAGCAGCTCGTTCGCATAGAAGCCGCTCATCAGCCGTTCGCCCACGAGGGTATTCACCTCGCCGATGCCCCCGGGAGCGCCATAGGAGCGCTCGGCGCCCGTGAGGTAACCCATCTCGCCACGCGCGCTCCAGGATACGAGACAGGTCGTGAACGGCTGCAACGCGCCGCCCGTCGCCGCCGCCGACTTGCGCGACCCGCGAGCGATCACGGCAACGCGTCCGAACGAGCGCGTCAGCAACTCGAGGATCCGGCTGGTGTCGCGCCAGGGATAGTGGTGCAGCAGCAAGGCGGGTTCGAGGCTGACCCGCCGCGCGCTGCTCACGACTCGTACCCGAACTTGCGCATCGCGTTCTCGTCGTCCGACCAGCCCTCCTTCACCTTGACCCAGAGCTCGAGGTGGACGGGCCGGCCGAAATGGGCCTTGAGGTCCAGCCGGGCCTGGCGCCCCACCGTCTTGAGCAGCTCGCCGCCCTTGCCGATCACGATGGCCTTCTGTCCCGCGCGTTCCACCCAGATCACGGCCTGCACGAACAGCTTGCCGGGCTCGTCTTCCGAGTCGCCCATGCCCTCGATCTCGACCACGAGGCCGTACGGCAGCTCTTCCTGCAGCCGCAACATGAGCTTCTCGCGGATCAGCTCCGCGGCCATGAAGTGATCGGGGGAATCGGTGACCTGTCCGTCCGGAAAGATCCGCGGCTGTTCCGGCAGGTGTTTCGCGATGATCTCGGGCAGCTTGTCGAGCGACGCGCTGCGCGTCGCGGTGATCGGCACGATCTCCACGAACGCCGCCTTCTGCGCGAGCTGCTCGATGTAGGGCAGCAACCGCCCCCTCGGGTGTGCCCGGTCGACCTTGTTGATCAGCAGCACGATCGGCAGGCCGGCCTGCTTGAGCGCCTCGAGCACGCGCTCGTCCTCGTCGGTCCAGCGCAGCGCCTCGACGACGAACAGGTTCACGTCGACGTCCGCCAGCGAAGAGATCGCGGTGCGATTCATGTAGCGGTTCATCGCGCGCGGCTGCTTCGCATGGATGCCCGGCAGGTCGACGAACGTGATCTGCATGCCCGGGCGGTTCAGCACGCCGTGAATGCGCGTGCGCGTCGTCTGCGGCTTGGGGCTCACGATGCTGACTTTCTGTCCGAGCAGCGCGTTCAGCAACGTCGACTTGCCCACGTTCGGTCGCCCGGCGAGCGCCGCGAAACCACAGCGCACCTTCGCCTCGGCCGGGGACAGGTCCGTTTCGTCCGTCATGTGTTCTCCTCGCCGCGCGCGATGGCGTCGAGCACGTTATGCGCCGCTTCCTGTTCGGCCCGGCGACGGCTCGTGCCGCGGCCGGTGGCACGCAGCCCAAGGTCCGCCGCCTCACAGCTTGCGACAAACCACTGCTCGTGGGGTTCGCCGCCGACCTCCTCCAGCGCGTACCGCGGCAGTGCGAACCCGCGGGACTGCAGCTCTTCCTGCAGGCGCGTCTTGGGATCCTTGAGGATCTCGGCGGAAGGCAGCTCCTCGAGCTTGCCACCGAGCAGGCGGCTGACCGTCTCCGACGCGGCCTCGAGCCCGCCGTCGAGGTAGATCGCGCCGATCAGCGCCTCGAGCGCATCGGCAAGGATCGAATCGCGACGGAAGCCGCCGGACTTGAGCTCGCCGCTGCCGAGCCGTAACACGTCGCCGAGCTCGAGGGAGCCCGCGACCGAGGCCAGCGTCGGAGCGCTCACGAGCGCCGCGCGGTATCGGCTCAGGTCCCCTTCGGGGGCGTCCGGGAACGCGCGGAACGCGAGCAGTGCGACCACGAAGTTGAGCACCGAGTCGCCCAGGAACTCGAGCCG
>JAJTCR010000389.1 GCA_021325695.1 Steroidobacteraceae bacterium
CGAAGTGCATAATTGCGCGCGACAACCTCCGACACACATTCCGACACACATAACGAGAAGAGCGGACCGTGGAGAGAAGACTCACGACGCGTCACCGGGCCCGGACGTCGGTGTACGTGTTGCTTCCGGGCAAGCGCCATCGGCTCTGCAAGGCGCGCAACCTGAGCGCCACCGGCGTCTTCGTGGAGACGGGCGACATGGGGCTGCGCAAGGGCCAGACCGTCGACCTCGCCTTCGCCATCAGCCTCGGCACGGTCACCAAGCTGCACCGTCGCACCGCGATCGTCGCGCACGTTTCGCGCGGCGGCACCGGCCTGATGATGCAGAGCCAGGGCGGCTGAGACCCGGTCCGCACGCCGCACGGCGTGCCCTTACGCAAGACGCGGTTTCCGTAGGCAAATCTGCGGATTCGGCCTGTCGCCCACAGGCCTAATGTCTGTAGCCGGGCAAGGACCGCTCGGCCGAGCGTGGTCTCCTCGCACACGCCGCGGTCGCCCGACGCCGCGATGCAGACACAGACCCCAGATGCCCGGATCGCCGCAGCGATGGACCGCGTGCTGGAAGCCGAACACGCGACGGCCTCGGCCATCGCCGACGCGCAGGCCGCCGCCCGGGCGCACATCGAGGCGGCACGGGAGCGCCGTCGCGTAATCCTCGAGACGGCCCGCGAGCGCGTCGTCGACCTGCACGAACGCGCGCAGCGGCGGCTCGAGGAGACGCTGCGGACCCTCGACGCCCGTGCGGCCGCACTGCCGCAGGACGACACGTCGCTCGCCGCCATCACTGACGCGGCCCTCGCTCGCGTGGCCGCCCGCCTCACTTCGGACGAACCTGCTTGACCACCGGAGACGGCAGCTTCGGTTACGCCCAGGCTCGAGTGCAGGCGCGTCTCGGCCAGCGGGTGTCCGCCGCCGATCTGCAGCGCGCGCGCGGAGCGCGCGAATTGTCCGCGTACCTCCAGCACGTGCGATCGACCGGACTCGCACGACGCGTGGCCCGCGTCGCACCGGGGATGGACGTTCACGAAGTCGAGCGCCGGCTCCGCGACGAGTGGCGCGCGACGGTCGAGGAGGTTGCGTGGTGGCTGCCCGCACCGTGGCGTCCGGCGACACTCTGGCTGCGCTGGCTGCCGTACCTGCCGGCGCTGCAGAAACTGGCGCGCGGCGGCCGAGCCGCGGCGTGGACGCGCGAGGATGGGGTGCTGGCGCGAATCATCGCGGCGGAGCCGGGCCGTCGAGCCGGCGTGCTGGGCGGCACGGCGCTCGAACCACTGCAGGCGGCCGTCGCGGCGCACGGGGAGGTGGGCCAGGCGTGGCTCGCCCACTGGCGCGCGCTCTGGCCCGCCGATGCGGAGGCAAGGAGCGGGCTGGACCGGCTCGTGGGCGACGTGATCGATGCCACCACCGTCCTGGCGGAACTGGGACCGGAGGCGCACAGCGAGGAAACGCTCGCGCGGCTCGACCGCCGACTGCTGCGCGCGTTGCGTCGCCACCCGCTGTCACCCGTGGCGGCCGTCGCGTTCCTCGGCCTCGAAGCGCTCGACCAGCTCGAACTGCGCGGCGCCGTCGTCGCACGCGTGGCGCTGGCCGGGAAGGCCCCATGATGCTGCGACCCGCCGCCGCCCAGTGGTTCGAGCTGCTCACCTCGCGCGAGGAACTCGGCACCGCGCTCGATGGCCTCGCCCGCACGCGCTCCGTGCAGCTGCAGGCGCACAGCCAGTCGGGCTCGAAGCTGCCGCTGCAGGACCTGCGCGCGGTGCTGAACGAATACGAGACGCTCGCGCGTCGTTACGCGCCGTGGTGGCCGCAGGCACTGCTGCGCACCGTGGACGCAGAGCACCCCGTGACCGAGGCACCGCACACGGCGCTCGCCGCGCTGCACGCGTGGGCGGGGACGGCCGAAGCGGTCGTCGCCGAGCTCGAGGCGCTCGCGGTCGAACGCGAGGAACTCGATGCGCTCGCGCGCCTGTGCGCGTGCTTGCCGACGGCGCTGCCGCGCCTCGATCGCATGGCGCGCGCGGGTCCCGTGCTCGCGTCGCGCGTCTACGCGCTGCCGCCGGGCACGCCGCCATTGAGCGTCCCGCCCGCCGTGATCCAGCAGTACTGCGCGCCCGAGCCGGGCCGCGAGGCATTCCTGCTCGCGGTCGGGCCACAGGAGGACATGCGCGAGCTCGACGCGGCGACCTCGGCGCGCAAGGTGCACCGCATCCCGCTGCCCGCGGACCTGCCGGAGGAACCGACGCGCGTGCAGCAGGCACTGGCCGAGCGGCGGGGTGCGCTCGACACGCGCGCGGCGAAGGCCCGCACCGCGCTCGCCAGGCTCGACGAGGTGCACGGGGTGCCGGCCGCGCTCGGCGAACTCGCGCTCACGGCGTGGCTCGTGGCTCATGTGCCCGAGCTGCCCGTGACCGAGCACTTCGCCTGGATCACGGGCTGGTGCTCCGACGTCGACGACGCGCAGTTGCGCGCGGCTCTCGATGCGCGCGGCGTGCATTACCTGCTGCGCATCACGCCGGCGCCCGAGGGCACGGTCGCCCCGTCGGTGCTGCGCAACCCCGCCTGGGTGAAGCCGTTCGAGACCATGACCGCGATGATGGGCATGCCCGACGCACGCGAGGCCGACCCGAGCGCCGTGATCGCGATCCTGGCGCCGCTGATGTTCGGGTACATGTTCGGCGACGTCGTGCAGGGCGCGGTCGTGGCCGCCGCCGGCTACTGGCTCGGCCGGAGGCTCGCGGTGTTGCGGCTGCTGCTGCCCGGCGGCCTCGTCGCGATCGTCTTCGGCCTGCTGTTCGGCAGCGTGTTTGCACGCGAGGACGTCCTGCCGCCACTTTGGCTGCACCCGCTCGAGCACCCGCTGCCGGTGCTCGGCGTGGCACTCGGGTTCGGCGTGGTCGTGATCGTGCTCGGCCTCGCGCTC
>JAJTCR010000390.1 GCA_021325695.1 Steroidobacteraceae bacterium
GCGGCCGCGATCGAACAGAACCACGATGAGCGCGGCATCGTCTGGCCGGAACCGATCGCCCCGTTCGACGTGTCGCTGATCCCGATCAACCTGCAGAAGTCCGAGCGCGTGCGCGAGACGGCCGAGCGGCTGTATGCGGAGCTGCAGGCTGCGGGACTCGACGTCCTTTTCGACGACCGTGATGCGCGGCCCGGCGTGAAGTTTGCCGACGACGAGCTCGTCGGCATTCCGCACCGTGTCGTCGTCGGGGACAAGGGCCTCGACCGCGGCGTGCTCGAATACAAGCGCCGTCGCGACGGGCACTCGGCCGAGGTGCCGGTCGCCGAGGCCGTGGCGTTCGTCAGGTCGATGCGTGGAGGAAGTGTCTAGTGGCTAGTGGCTAGTGTTCGGTGATGAATCGGATGCACGTGCGCTGGGTTGTCCTCGTCACGGCGCTGGTGGCGTTGCCGTGGTCCATTGCCCGGGCGGACCGGCAGATGGACCCGGAACTGCGGGGCGTGATCGCGGCCGTGATCGAGCCGACCCGGTGCTTCGACGACAAGTACGAGCGCGCCGTATGGTTCGCGACCATGGAGCCGCGGCTCACGCGCCACGTGCCCGACGCGAAGGAACGCCAGCAAATCCTCGACGCCGTGCATTGCGAGGCGCGCCGCGTCGGCGTACCGCCCGAACTCGTGCTCGCCGTGATGGACGTCGAGAGCCGCTTCGATCGATTCGCCGTGTCTTCGGCCGGTGCGATCGGCCTGATGCAGGTGATGCCCTTCTGGCCGCGCGAGCTCGGCATGACCAACGACCAGCTCGTGCGGATCGCCGACAACGTGCGCATGGGCACGACCATCCTCGGCTATTACCTGCGCAAGGATCGTCTCGCGCTGGCGCGTCGAGGAGTGAGAGGTCCTAGTCCGTCCGGAAGGTGCCGGGCCACGGCGCGACGCTGTCGGCAGGCAGATCTACGACGTCGACCGAGGTGACGCTGGCCGCGGGCGGTCCCTGCCACAGCCATTGGCACAGTGTGTCGACAGCTTCCTGAGGCCCACAGGCGAGCACCTCGACGCGACCGTCGGCCAGGTTGCGCGCGTGACCCGTGACGCCCAGCGCCTGGGCGCGCTGACGGGCGCTTGCGCGAAAGAACACGCCCTGGACGCGTCCCGCGACGAAACAGCGGCGTGCGATCAAGGGGACGAGGGTTTGCCGGCGGCTTCCGCCACGCGACGGGCTTCGACGGCCTTGGCACGCGCCAGTTCGGCTTCGTCGCGCGCGGTGCGGTACTCACCCTGCCGCAGGTGCGATTCCGCGTTTCGCAGCGCCTGCCGCGCCTCCGCCATCAGGGCGGGCGCGAGCGTCACGGCGCCGGCTTTTTCCGCCGCGCGCACGGCCTGGCGCGCGTTGCTCATCTCCTGCACGGGCGCGCCGGCACACCCGGTCACCGCGATCGCGCAGAGCATCAGCAGCAGCCAGGCAGCAAACGAACGCGTCCGACGCTGGGGGGTCGACAAAGCGGCATCCGGGCAACGGGCCTCGAACGACCGTAACAAGCGCACCCTGTACCGTCAAGGCTCGCCGCCCTAGAATCCGCGCGCCGCGCGCGGCTCCTGACGCGCCGCGTCCTGTCCCCACCGAGCGGTGCCCGTGCGATGACCGAGATCCTGGTGCTCTTCTACTCGCGCCACGGCACGACTGCGGAACTGGCGCGACACATCGTGCGCGGGGTGGAGTCGGTCCGGGGCGTGACGGCGCGACTTCGCACCGTGCCGCCGGTGGCGCCCACGACCACGGCGAGCGAGCCTGCGGTGCCGCCCGCCGGGCCGCCCTACGCCACCCACCAGGACCTGGTCGAGTGCGCGGGCCTCGCGCTCGGCAGTCCGACGCGGTTCGGCAACATGGCGGCGCCGCTCAAGCACTTCCTCGACGGCACCTCTTCGCTCTGGATCAACGGCACGCTCGATCGCAAGCCCGCAGCCGTCTTCACCTCCACTTCCTCGATGCACGGTGGCCAGGAATCCACGCTGCTGTCGATGATGCTGCCGCTCCTGCACCATGGAATGTACCTGGTTGGCCTGCCCTACACGGCACCGGCGCTGACTCGGACGCGCACCGGCGGGTCACCGTACGGCGCGAGCCACCTCGCGGCCGAGGGCACGAGCACACCGAGGCTCAGCGAGGACGAGCGCGAACTCGCGCAGTTGCTCGGCCGCCGGCTCGCGGAGCTGGCCGCCGCGGTACGCGCCGTGCGCGATGCCTGAGCTCGCCCAACCCCCAACAGCGATGCAGCGTGCGGAGCGCGCCCGTGCAGTCGCGCTGGTCCTGCTGGCGACGCTCGCGCTCGATGTCGTCCTGGTGTTGCTCCAGGCTGCGGCGCGCCCCGTGACGCTCGCGCTGACCATGCTGTTCCTGCTCGTGCCGCTGCTGCTGCCGCTGTCGGGACTGGTGCGGCGACGGCGCCGCACGTACGCCTGGGCGACGCTCTGCCTGACGCCACACTTCGTCTACGCGCTGACGGAGCTGATCGCCAGCCCGGCGCTGCGCCTGCACGCCGGCGCGATGCTGGTGTTGAGCCTCGCGCTCATGGTCGCGCTCGTGGCGTACCTGCGGTTAACGCGGCCGCAGGCCGCGTGAACAGTGGCTAGTGGCTAGTGAATAGTGATCAATCGGAGCGGGAGGGTTGCCGACCGCATCGGCCGTCGATCATCACTATTCACTAATCACTAGTCACTAGTCACTTCTTCTCCAGCTGCTCCCGCAGGAACGGAATCGTGAGTTTTCGCTGCGCGACGAGCGACGCGTGGTCGAGCCGCTCGAGCACCTCGAACAGCGAGTGCATGTCGCGCGGCAGGCGGTGCACGAGGTACAGCGCGGCCTCCTCCGACAGCTCGAGGCCCCGCCCGGCGGCACGCAATCGCAACGCCTCGCAGAGTCCGGCTTCGTCGAGTTCGACCAGCTGGTGCACGGAGGCGGCGAGCAATCGCGAACGCAGGTCGGCAAGCGTGAACTCGAGGCTCGCAGGCGGCGGCGTGCTCGCCACGACGAGCCGACCGCCGGTCTCCTGCAGCAGCGTGAACAGCCGGAACATGGCGACGTTCCAGTCGTCGCGAACCGCGACGTGCTCGAGCCCGTCGAGGCAGACCAGGTGCAGCGCATCGCAGCCTTCGAGCACCGAACTCGTCGGCGTGGTCGCCAGCTCGAAATACGCCGCGGTCTCGCCGCGGTCCCCGGTCGCCGCACACGCCGCCTGCAACAGGTGCGTCTTGCCCGTCCCCGGCCTGCCCCAGACCCACGCCACGCGCGGCCCGGCGGCGTCCGCGAGCACCGCGCAGGCCTCGGCATTCGTGCCAGCGACGAACCCGGCAAACCGCGCCGAGTCACGCAGGCGGACCCGCAGCGGCAACTGCTCCATCGCCATCACTGCGCCTGCGGGTTGCGCGTCGTCAACGCCCGGTTACGCGCGACACTGGACGCACGACGCGAATAGATCAGCACGTAGTCGAGGCCGCTCACGCCGGTGGACACGACGACGAGCGCCCCGAGCATCGTGACGATCCACGCGGCCGGCCACTGGTACGCTGCGGCCGAGACGACGGCGAGGCAGAACACGATC
>JAJTCR010000019.1 GCA_021325695.1 Steroidobacteraceae bacterium
CTGACCAAGCGGCAGACGTTGAACGCACAGGCGTACGACCTGTACTTGCGCGGCCAGGAGCAGCTCTACCGCCTGACGAAGCGGAGCGTCGAGTATTCGATCCAGCTGTTCGAGAAGGCGATCGAGCTCGATCCGCGCTATGCGGCCGCGTACGCTGGCTGCTCCAGCGCGTACGGCCAGATGTACCAGCTGATCGCGCGCGAGGAGCGCTATCGCGAACTCGCGCAGGAATTGAGCTTCAAGGCACTGATGTACGACAACAACCTGCCCGAGGCCTATCGGGCCATGGGCTTGTCGTATTTCCTCTGGGGTAAGCTCGCCGAGGCCACGGCGTCCTGCAACAAGGCCATCGAGATCGACCCGGACGACTTCATTGCGCACTGGACGCTCGGGCGCATCTACTTCACCGAAGGCAAGCTCGAGCCCGCGCTGGAGCTGTTCCGGCGAGTCGCGGAGATCAAGCCCGGCTTCTACGCGGGGTTGCTGGACGTCGCGCAGACCTGCCAGGCTCTCGGTCGCACCGCGGAAGCCGACGTGGTGTACCGGCAGTGGCTCGAGCTGATCCCGAATTACCTGCTGCAGAACCCAGACGACGCGCGTGCAAGGCTGATCTACGCCAACCAGCTCGGCCGCTTCGGTCGACGCGACGAGGCGATGCGCGAAAGCACGAAGGCGCTCGTGTTGAGCCCGGGTGATCCGGTGATGCTCTACAACGCGGCGTGCCTCTACGCCTCGCTCGAGGAACCGGCGCGTGCGATCGAGGCGCTCAAGCAGGCGTTCGAGGCGGGTTACACGAACATCGGCTGGATGAAGAACGATCCGGACCTCGTACCGCTGCACGGCCTGCCCGAGTTCCAGGAGATGCTGCAGGGGCATTAGCCCGCGCGGCTTCCGCCTCACGACGTGCGGGTCCGCAGCGGCGCATGGACGCCCGGCGGTCCGCGCGCCTCGTCGTCGGAGATCCGGGTTTATACTTGGATTCCGACAGTCGAAAATGCGCAGGAGGCGCCAACAACCATGATCCGTCAACACTGGTCGATGTCCGTCACGCTGGCCGCGGCGATACTGGTCGTTGCTCCCTTCGCGTCCGCCCAGGACGCTTCGAAGCAGCAACAACCCAAGCTGACGCCGGAGCAGCAGGCCGAAATGAAGGCCTACCAGGAAGCCGGTGCGCCGGGTGAGCCGCACAAGAAGCTCGCCGCCATGGCCGGCAACTATTCCGTGAAGATGAGGAGCTGGCTCGAGCCCGGTGGTAAGCCCATGGAAGAGAGCGGGACGGCCACGCGCTCGGTGGCGCTCGACGGGCGTGTGCTCGTCGAGCAGTTCCAGGGCACGATGATGGGCAGCCCGTTCACGGGGCACGGCATGACCGGCTACGACAACGTGGTCGACAAGTACTGGTCGACCTGGAACGACAGCATGTCGACGGGACTCATGGTGAGCTGGGGCACCTGCGACGCGCAGAACGCGTGCACGTTCGAAGGTTCCTGGAACGATCCGATCAAGAAGGGGCCCTTGAAGTCGCGCATGACCACGCGCTGGACCAGTCCCGACACGGAAGTGTTCGAGATGTACGGGCCCGACAAACAGGGGCGCGAGATGAAGATGATGGAGATCACCTACACGCGCAGCCGCTGAGACCCGCGCCGACCGCCACCAGCGTCACGGTCGCTCGCGTATCACGCGCGGGCGACCGTGGCTTTTTTTTCACTGACCGGTTCGCGCGTCTCTCACGAACGCCTCGACCGCGGCAGTGCGCTCGGGTTCGACGCGCGCAAAGACGCAAGCGCCTCGGGGATCGCCGAACCGAGACCCATTCCACAGTGTGACATTCGCTTATCGAACCCGAGGTCGTCGAACCTTACGATTGCGCGGTCAACGACGTGGGGAAGACGGTCATGAACAGTCACGATGACGAGCGCGACGAAGGCACGAGCGTCGGCATGCGCATCTACTGGGCCCTCGTATCCGCGCTGTCCGCGGTCTCGCTTTACCTGACGGTCGTTTACGCCCTGCCCCGCGGCGCGGCTGGCTTCTGAGCCCGGCGACTGTCCTCGACGTCGGATGTTCGCCATCCGCGCGTCGACGGCACCGCGACGTCGGGTCGTCTCGGCGCTCCGGGCTCGACGGGCTGTCACAGTCCGCCCAAGAGGTCGAGCTGCCGCCTGTCGCCGATCACCGTCTCGAAGTCGAGGCCGAGCGTCGCAAGCACCGGTTCGGCGACGGGCCTCACCTGCCTGTCCACGTAATGTTCGCGGTCCAGCGCGTTCTTCTGCTCGTCCAGGGGTTCGGGCCCCGCAGTGGTCATCACGTAGCTGATCGTGCGGTCCGATTGGCGGGTCGACTTGCGTGCGGCCGCGACGTGGGGCGGCGTCGTCGTCGTGTATTGCTCCGTTCCCTTGCGCAGGTTCTTGCGATACACGAGCGCGTCGTCGAGTTCGCCGTCGCGGACGCGCTGGACGACATCGGCGAGGTATTGGTCGACCGCGCGGCCCGCGAACAGTCGCCGGTACAGCTCGAGTTGCACCTGTTTCGCCAGGGCGGTCCAGTCACGTCGCACGACCTCCATGCCGATGAACTCCAGCTGGTCGAGCCCACTCCCGTGCCTGAGGCCCACGTAGCGCTTGCTCGCACCGCGCGTGCTGCCGCGCGCGAGCGGTAGAAACAGCTTGAGATAGAGTTTTTCGAACTTGAGCTCGAGCCGGCTCGGCACTCGCCAGCGCGCGGCGAGGTACTGCGCGAGGTCGGCGTTCAGCGACGCCGTCATCTCACGCCCCTGCCGCTCCGCTCGTTCCGCGTCGGAGCCCGCCTGGACGAACAGGCTGTCCGTGTCCCCGTACAACACGACGTAGCCCGCCCGCTCGAACCAGTGCTTCGACCACAGCAGCAGTTCGCGGCCAAGTCCCGTGATCGAGTTCGCGAGTGCGGGGTTGTAGAAGCGACACGCCGGCGTGCCGAGCACGCCGTAGAACGAGTTCATCAGGATCTTGATCGCGTGCGCCGCCACGTCGTCGCCGCGCCGGCGCGCGGCTTCGCGCCGCGGGAAGAGTTCGTCGAGCATGCGCGGCAGGATCGCGGGTTCACGGCGGAAGCGGCCGCCGGGCGTCTCGATCAGGTCGGCGCCGGGCGTCGCCGCGCCGACGTATGACAGCGGATCGATGTTGAAGGTGCGGATGACGCTCGGGTACAGGCTCTTGAAATCGAAGACCCAGACGTTGTCGTGGAGGCCCGCGACCGGTTCCAGCACGTGCCCCCCGTGCTGGGCCACCGACACCCGCGCGTCGTTGCTCCGCACGCTGGGTGCGACGATGCCGAGTCGCCCGAGTTCGCTGAGGTAGAGGAAATCGAACGAAGCGATGCTCGCGGAGACGCGGTCGGGCGTCATGCCGCTCAGCCGGCTGCGTGCGAATGCGAGCGGCACGAGGTTCAGCTTGCGCAGGATGTCGTGGGCGAGTCGGGCATCCGTGCGCGCATAGAGCGCGAAAGCCGGCAGGTCATGGCGATAATTGTGCAGGATCTCGGCCACGCGGTCGCGCACGTCCCCGTGGACGGCCTTGCCTTCACCGAGCACCGCACGCGCCACGGCATCGAGCGAGTAGTCGTCCATCCGGACGAATGCGCCCCGCAGCAGGTCGATCCCGTCGAGCACGAGGCGACCGGGGATCGAGGCTTGGCCACTGCCGAAATAGTTTTCTGCCGCCCGCAATCGCATCGGACTGCCATCGCGGCCGAGTTCGAACGGATGCCCGACACGGGCCGCCACGCGCGCCAGGACGGTCAAGTCGAAATCCACGACGTTCCAGCCCGTCAGCACGTCCGGATCCGAGGCGCGGACGCGTTCGCAGAACGCCGACAGCGCGACGTACTCGTTTTCACAGCGGACGGAGCGCTCCGGCATGGCGCGATCGCCCGAGTCGACGATCAGGACCTCGTCGACCCCCAGGCCGTACATCGAAATGGCCAGAAGTCGATCGGCCTTGGGCGTCGTCTCGATGTCGAACGAGAGGACTCGGGGCTCGATCGACACGTCGGCGGCGGGAACCAGCGTCGGGTTGTCGAATGTCCAGTCGACGTTCCCGCCCGGCTGCGCCTCGCCCGCGATGATGCAGCCGCCCTTGATGCCACGGTCGATCAGGTAGCGAACCGCGAAGCGCACGTCCGCTTCGAACGTGTCGATGGCGGCGGCATGCAATCGATCGCGGATGGCTGGCACGTCGCCCGGCAGCTCGAACTCGAGCCGGGAAACCGGTTCGCCATCGAACGATCGCCGATCGGTCGTCGAGACGGCGCAGGAACGGATCAGCGGGTGCGCGCGCTCGACGTCCCGGGCGCGGATGTAAAAGTGCGGTCGTTGACGGTCGTCGCGGACGAGGAAGGATCGTCCATCCTCGAGCCGGCCATGGACGTGGACGACTGGACGGCGGCGTCCGTCTGAATCCGCCGCGACGCGGTACGTCGCCTGCGTAATGAAACCGCGGTGCGTCATGACGATGTTCGACGTGGCGTCGATCTTGCCGGCGGGTCAATTCACGGCCGGCAGAATATCCTGCGGCACGACTTCACGTTTCGCCCATGCCCCGCCCGGTCATCGAGACGCCTTTCCGCGGCACCGGGGCGGTCGATCATGGGGCGATTACCCAATGTGCGCATCGGCGCCTGCCGCGGCGTTGCGCATCACCATGTACGCGTCGTTGCGGGCTTCGCTGTCCGCCGCTCCGCGGGGCCACCAGCCGAAATCTGTCGCCAAACGCCGACGCTTGGGCGCGCGAACACTGGCGAACGCTTGCGGTCACACCTACGCCTACCAAGGAGGGCCCCTCATGCGAATTACTACATTGGCCACGGTCGTATCGTCCATCCTGCTCGGTGCGGCGGTGGCACAGGCCGGCGACACCAAGATCTCTCAAGATCAGTTCAAGGCGGCCGATACGGACCGCGACGGCTCGATCACGCTCGCCGAAGCCCAGACCGGCATTCCGAAGCTCGCCGAGAAGTTCTCGTCCGTGGACGCGAACGGTGACGGCAAGGTTTCCGCGGACGAATTGAGCGCTCATTACAAGAGCCACGACAAGTCCATGGAGGCCGACGAGGCCAAGACCCCCAAGACCGGCGAATGACGGGTTCGTCCGCGCGACCCGCGGAACCTACGAACTGAAATCAATCGACCGGGGCACCCGGCGCACTTCGCGTGCGCCGGGTGCTTTGCATGCGGGCCGTTGAGACGCGGGACGCCGGTCCCTTGCGTTTGTCGGCCGGCGGTGAAAACCGTCACGATTTACAGCAAGCCACGACGGCGTCGGGCGGCCCGCGGGCTACGTGCTGGCCTCTGTCTTGAACGCGTCTTTCGCGTCGGTACGTCGCTTGTGCTCTTCCGTGAGCAGCTTGTACGCGACGTAGTACTTGTAGATGTTGCTGACGTACGTCACCGTCTCGCGCCCGATGCGCTCCGACGCGATCACCTCGACGTTGCCGAACCACACGTTCCGATCGAGGCCGCGTTTATCGGCCTCGGCGCGCAGCTGGCGCACGCGCGCAGGGCCGGCGTTGTAGGAGGCAAACGAGAACAGTGCCTTGTTGAGGTCGTCCATCGGCTCGTCCTTGAAGTACCGGTCGATCAGGAACCTCATGTACTTCACGCCGGCGTGGATGTTCGTCTCGACGTCGCGGACATCGCCCACGGCCAGTTCCTTGGCGGTTGCTGGCATGACTTGCATGACGCCAATGGCGCCGACCGGGCTCTTCACCGACTGGTCCAGCCTCGATTCCTGGAAACCCTGCGCGGCCATGAGCAGGTAATCCAACTCGTAGTTGGCGCTGTACTTCCGGAAGAATTCGACGATCTGCTCGAATTTCCTGCGCTCCGCGTCGGACACGGCGTTCTTCACGAACTGCGTGTCCTTGAAGTACCGTTTCTCCATCGTGTTGCCGAACGCCGATCCTAGGCCGTACTCGGCGATCACGGCATTCAAGCCCGAGGCCAGCTGCGGACTGTTCTTGCGGATCGCGACGGCAAGCGTACCGCCCGTCCGCACCGCGGCCGACTCGTGCAAGGTGAGCTTCGGCAGGACCTGCTGCCAGAACCTCGCGAGGTAATCGTCGACGATCGTGATCCGGATCAGCCCGGCATTGACCATCTCCAGCAGGTCGTCGTCCTCGAGGTTGTCGGGCGCTTCCGCGATCCGGACAGGCGGCTTGCCCGCCTTGACCAGGCGCTCGTTGAGCGCGACCAGGCTCTGGTGATAGCTGCTCGACCGACGCACGACCACATCCTGTCCGGAGAGGTCTTCTGCAGAGGCGATCGGCGGCGCGCCAGGCCCGGTGACGACGATCTCGTTGACGTTTTCGCGCGTCGGGTTGGTGAAGTCGACGACTTTCAGGCGCTCGGGTGTCACGGTCAGCTGCCCGATCACGAAATCGACCTTGCCGTCGACGAGCGCGGGCAGGAGTTGCTCGCGCGGCAGCGGGACGAACCAGAAGTGGACCTTCAGGTTGCCGGTCTTGCGGCGCTTGTTGAGTTCATCCTCCACGAGCTTGCCGTATTCGTAAGCCGCGCCTCGCTGGAGGCCGCGGTCGACGAAATAGAGCGAGCGGTTGAATGGCACGCCGACGCGGATCAGTCTGCGCGCGACCATTTCCTCGAGGTCGCCCTTGAACGGCGTGGCGATACCCGCGCTCACCTCGGGCGGCAGCGCAGTCATGTACGCAGGTTCCGGCGGAAGTTCGTCCGTGGGAACGGCGTCCGACGGGGCCGCATCGATCGGAGTCGATTCGACGGGCTGCGCCGATTCACGCTTGTCCGAACATCCGGGCCCGATGTGCATCAGCAGCAGGATGCCGACCAGGCACGCCGACCGGCGCCAGGTATCGCCGCGCAGCCTGCCTGCGATGTCGTTCGTCATCATCGTGCTGTCTCCCTGCCTGGCCAGGTTCTCGCTCGCCCGGGGGCCGCGCACCGACCGCAGCTGGATCCTCGCATGGATTCGCGACGCGTGCTGCCTGTCGTCGTGGTCGTCGATGCAGCAAGCACTCGCACCGTGCGGCAGCCGGTATAGTCGCGAGGCACGTGCCGGCCGGAGGGAAAATGCCATGGACAGGAACCACTGGCCCGCGCTGCCGTACTCGGCATGGCGGGAAACCTGCATCAACCTGCAGTTGCGATCGCAGATCGTCGGCAAGATCCGGCTCGCCCGGACGCCGTGGCTGAATCACTCCTGGCACGTGCCGCTTTACCTGACGGCCCGTGGCCTCACCACTGGCCCCATCCCCCACGACGAGCGCGTGTTCCAGGTCGATTTCGACTTCATCGAGCACCGTCTCGTCGTGCAGTCGAGCGACGGCCGCACCGAATCTCACGCGCTGGTCGAGCAACCGATCGCGGACTTCTACCAGGCGGTCATGACGCTGCTGCGGAAATGCGACCTCGAAGTCCGCATCAACGTCGTGCCGAACGAAGTCCGGGACCCGATTCCATTCGACGTCGATCGGCAGCATTTTGCGTACGACGCGCCGGCGGTCGAGCGGTTCTGGCGCGCCCTGCTGCAGGTCGATCGTGTGTTCCGGCAGTTCCGCTCGGGGTATCTGGGTAAAGTGAGCCCGGTGCATTTCTTCTGGGGCAGTTTCGATCTCGCCGTGACGCGCTTTTCCGGTCGGCCGTCCTCGGTCCTGCACTCGGATGCGCCGCCCGGCCTGCCGCTGTCCGTGGCGCGCGAGGCGTACTCACACGAGGTGAGCAGCGCAGGCTTCTGGCCGGGAGGAGGTGGCGTGGAGGACGCCGCGTTCTATTCCTATGCGTACCCGCAGCCAGCGGGATTCGCCCAGGCCACGGTGGAACCGCGAGAGGCCTGGTTCGACAAGGGACTGGGCGAGTTCCTGCTGCCGTACGAGGTCGTGCGCAACGCACCTTCGCCGGACGAGACGCTTCTCGCCTTCCTGCAGAGCACGTATCGGGCGGCGGCGGATCGCGGCGCCTGGGATCGTGACGCCCTCGAGTGCGCGATGGGGGTTCCCGGCGTGCCGCGCTCCGTCTGACCTCGGCCGTCGAGGACTCCCACCGAAACTGCGCCTGCCGGGCGCACCTAAAAAAAGGCCGAGCAAGGTGCCCGGCCTTTGGTCGTTGCCTCCCGGCGATGCGAGGTGGGCGCGTAGGCCCACCCCGCCCGTCGGTGATCAACAGGTCAAGAGCTCATTGGGCGGAATCGATGATGGTCTGACGACCGTTCGGGAACACCTGCGGCACCCAACCGTTCTGGTTGGCGTGGCCCTTTGTCGCGCTGTCCTGGTGACAGGCCGTGCAGGCCGCCGTGGTGGCGCCCTCGAGGACGTCGTCGACCTGGTTGGTCCACGTCGTGCTGCCCGCGTCGACTGTCTTCGCCATGGCCTTGGCCTGGTCAGGCATGAACTGGACTTCATCCTCCTTGTGGCAGGCGGCACAGTCGTTCAGCGGCCGCGGGTACGTTGGCGAGTGGAACGTGTGCGTCTGATTCGCGTACTGCGAGGCCGGGTCCGCGCCGAAGACCGGTATCGCCACATCACTGCTACCCGGCCAATTCGGGATCGCCGACTCATCGGGGCCCCAGGCATAGATGCCACGGGTCCGATAGATGACGAACGGCATCTTATCTTCGTGGCCGGCGGCGTGGATCCTGTGGATCATGGTCTTGAACTCGAACGTCTGGCCGACCTGGCCGTCGTACGCTTCGGTCTGGTCGACACCCATCAGCACGCGATTGTTCTGATCGGTCGACGCCGAGTTGTGACACAAGATGCACATGCCTACGTTGTCGACACGGTTGCCGCCGTGCTGGTAGAGCGAACCGACGTGGCAATTGTCGCAGTCGGCGGAGTCGGCGATTGGGCGACGCTGTTCGGTCGGCTCCGCACCCGTCCCCACGACGTACTCGCGGGTCGGCGTGAAAGAACGGACCTGCATCACTTGATCAGCGTCGGCCGGGTCGACCGCGGGCACCCAAGGCTTGCCCTGCAGGGCAATTATGCCGCGCGTCGCGCCGGCAGGCGGCGTTTCAACAGGAATGGTGGTCGTTGCCACGTTCGCGGCACATGCCGTGTTGGTCGTCGACAAATTGACCGACGTCGGTTGGCCCGCCGCGCTGGTAGAAAGACCCAGGATGAAGTCATCTCCCTGCGCATAGTTGCGGAGGATGCTCATGTTGTTGCCCGCAGCAATGGCATGGAAGGCCGGGGCGCCAGGCGCAGGTGTCGCATTGCACGGATCCACCGGCGCGCCGTCGAACGTGGCCTCCCAGGAGATCTTCATGTCCGTGCCTTCGTAGGTGACCCCTGTGATCGCAGTCTTGATCCTGGCGCCTTCGACGACGGAGGTGTCGACGCCGTCCCAGATGACGCCACCGCGCTCGGTCACGAGACCGTTGTGGAACTCGGCGACACTTTCAGGCACGTTGAGCGAGTTGCCGGGCGCGTGGCATTCCTGGCAATCCGTCGCGGCGGTAAAGCCCTCGTGGAACGTCGCACCGCCGACCGTGAAATCCCAGCTCTCCATCGACTCGTGGCAACTGAAGCAATTCCTAGTAGTGACCGCCATCGCGTTCACGATACCGAGCTTCGTCGAGTCGTCGTGGCAGACGGCGCAGTTCGTCATGTAGGTCGGGTAGGTGACTGAGAACACACTATCTTCACCGTCTTCCTCGGGGACGGTGAAATGACCGCTCGGCATGTTGTGCGAGTTATGGATGCCGTGGATGACCTTGAAGAAAGGCACCACTGCTGCCGACATGCCGGTGGAGGTGGTACTGGCGTCATGGCACACGATGCACTGGTCCGCACCGGCTTGATAGCCGTAGTGCGACGAAATGGCGAAACCGTGGCAATTTGCACATGTCTGGTCGCCGGCCAGGTCTTTGATTGGCGGAGTGCCGATATCGCCGACCACCACCGCCCGGATCCGGGTCTCTCGATCGGTGCTGTTCGCCACGCGGAACAGGTAGCGCGAGTCGACCGCCGCGTCCGCTCCGTCGACGACTGTAATGGTGTAGTTGCCACCGCTACCGCCGGCCAGCTGGGAAGTACCGGCGTCGAATCGGTCGACTCCGTCGAAACGGTAGTCACCGTCCAGAATGGTGAAATTCGCTGCGTTCACGCCGTCGACCTTCAGGTTGAAGGTGACGACCAGGTTCCCGCCGGAAGGTGTGAGCACCACATTGGTGACCGTGGGTACCC
>JAJTCR010000391.1 GCA_021325695.1 Steroidobacteraceae bacterium
GCTGGCTCGTCGACGAACGCTTCACGCAGGCCGACATCACGGTCGGCTGCATTTCGACCCTGCTCGACGACGTGCTGGAGGTCTTCGCCGGAGGCGCCTATCCGGCGCTCAAGTCCCACGACGAGCGTTGCGAAGCCCTGTCCGAGTTCCAGGTCACGCGGTCGAAATGGTTCGCCGCCGAGATGCAGCAATGAGCGCGCGCGGCTAACCCTCCACGCACTGCAGCAGCACCGTTCGCTCGAGCCCCGCGTAGCGATGCCGCAGCGCTTCGCGGTACGTCGGATCGGCCATCATCGCCAGGAAATGCCTGCGCGACGGGTAGCGCACGACGAGCACCTCGTCCCAGTCGCTCTCCGGTGTCCCGGCCTGGCCTATGAACACCTGCTGTACCGGTCCCGAGAACATCACCCTGGCCTGGCTCACCGCGCCGACGGTGTCCGTGAGCGCGTGCTTGTAGCGCGCGTACGCCTCGCGACCGGTGCACGGTCCTTCTTCACCGTCGGCGTATCGCGCCTGCGCGCGGAACTTGAGCAGGTTGACCATCGTGATCGGTGGGCCGTCCGGCGCGTCACGCAGCGCGCGGACCTGGTCGGCGGTGGGATCGATGCTGCGGTCGATGAACAAGTCGGTCACCTCGCCTCGTCGGCCACGACGGTGCCTTCGCGTTCCGTCAGCTCGCGGAACAGCGCCGACAGTCGCCCCGTCGTGGGCCCGGGCCGTCCGTCACCGATCGTGCGGCCGTCGACGGCAGTGACCGCGGCGAGTTCGCCCATCGTGCCGGTGCAGAAGAGTTCGTCGGCGGCGTACGCCTGCGTCAACGTGAGGTCGGTTTCCTCGCAGGTGATCCGGTGCGCGGCGCAGAGTTCGAGCACGGTCGCGCGCGTGATGCCCTCCGGGCACGCGACCAGGCGCGGCGTTCGCACTCGCCCCTTCTCGACCAGGAAGACGTGCGTCGCATTGGTTTCGGCGATGAACCCGCGCGTGTCGAGCATCAACGCATCATCGGCCCCGGCCACGTTGGCCTCGATCTTGGCGAGGATCGACTGCACCAGGTTGTTGTGGTGGATCTTCGGGTCGAGGCAGTCGGGCGGAAAGCGTCGCACGCTGCTCGTGACGAGGCTGAGCCCCGCCCTCGTGTACACGGGGGCCTTGTGCTCGGCGAGCACGATCAGCGTGGGGCCCTGCTGGTTGAGCCGCGGATCCATGCCAGAGGTGATCTTCACGCCGCGCGTCAGCGTGAGACGGATGTGCACCCCGTCGAACATGTCGTTGGCCGCCAGCGTGCGACGGATTTCCGCGGTGATGGCCTCGCGCGACGGAATCTGCGCGAACGCGAGCGCCTTGGCCGACTTGACCAGCCGGTCGAGGTGCTGCTCCAGGCGGAAGATCCGGCCGTTGTAGAGTCGCAGCCCCTCCCAGACGGCGTCGCCCCCCTGGACCGCGGAATCGAACGGGCTGACGCGCGCCTGGTCGCGGTGCGTGAGCTCGCCGTTCACGTTGACGATCAGGTTGCGGTTGCGTTCGTCGAATGTCTGCAGCACGTTCGGTCCCTCACGCGCGCAGCCGGTGCTCGCGCAGTCGTTCGTAGAGCGGGCGGCAACGCGCCTCGATGGTGGCCAGATCCGCCGGCAGGCGTCGCTCGACGACTTCGTCGGGGCGCGCAGGCGGCTCGAATCCCGTCGACTGCTCGACGCGGTCGTACCAGTGCCGGGCCCAGATGCCGTCCGACTCGCGTCGCCCGGGCGGCCACCAGAGCATGCGGTCGGAAAAAGGCACGTCGAGCGCCGCGCAGAGTTTGCGCAGCATCGTCGGCGGGTCCTGCAGCAGGTCGGCGGTGTCGAGTACCGGCGGCGGCGCGCCTGTGCGCGCCACGACGTCGTCGAAGATCTCGACCTGCTGCGGCAGGCCGGTCGCGAGCAGGTCGAACGTTTCCAGCTTCCCGGCGAGCGAGGCGATCACCGGCCGCGGATCGCGGATCAGGAACGCGTGCGTCACCTGCGCGAGCCACTCGCGTCCCATGTCGGGCAACAGGTGATGCGCCATCTGCTTCTGGTAGACGATCCGCACGTCGGGGGACACGGGCGCCAGGAGCGAGTCGACGACGCGACGCCAGTCGCGTTCGTGGTGCGCGAGGATCTCGTCGCGGCCCGGGTGCTCGATGCCGGTCGAGGCGAGGTAGTGCGCGTAGAACGGCTCGTCGACGACGACCGTGTCCTCGCGGTTGCCCCACGAGCGCATGAACGCCGTCGAGATGTTGCGCGGCCCCGACCACATGGCGAGCCGCACTACGCCGTCACGCGAACCAGTCGTCATCGACCGTCCCGATCTCGCGCGGCCGATTGCCGCGCGCCGGGCATCTTAAAGGAACCGGATCACCGGGACCCTCAACGCGGCTTGCGGAAGCGATAGACGAACTGGTCGGTCTTGCCGCGGATCGACTCGTCGAAGACGAGCTTGCTGTGGTCGTCGTCCGGGTGCTTCAGCACGTCGCTCGAGCCGTCGAACTGGAAGCCGGCCTTCTCGAAGTCGCGCCGCACGAGGGCCGGGTCGATCCGATGGAGCTTGTCGGCATCCTTGGCCGGATCACCGCCCGCCTTCGCCACGTGGTCCTGGACCACCACTACGCCGCCCGGCTTGAGCGCCGCGTGGAGCTTCGCCAGCAGTTCCTCGGGCTTGGTCCGGTTCCAGGTCCCGTCGGCCGGGCGCCAGTAGGCGTCGTGGTAGCTCATGACGAACAGCGCGCCGTCGAGCGAATTGGGCGCGAGCTCCAGTTCGTCCACCTCGGCGGTGAGCTGTCTCGCGTTGCCGAGACGATCGCCCTTGTAGCGCTCGGCGATGCCTTTCTGCGCGAACTTCGCGTACGGGGGATTGTTGTAGGCAATCA
>JAJTCR010000020.1 GCA_021325695.1 Steroidobacteraceae bacterium
CTTCCGTTTTGCATTGCAGCGCCGGCACGTCGGTCTCGCCGGCGCAACGAACACCCGGGAATCGCCAGCACATGAGCAACGACCTACTGATCCAGCAATTGCTGCAACGCGTGGACCAGCTCGAGAGTCGCCGCGCGATGCGCGACCTCGTCACCGACTACTGCCAGGCCTTCGACGGCGTCGACTTATGCCGCTTCCTGTCGATCTGGTGGGACGACTGCGTCTGGGACATCGGCCCGCCGTTCGGGAAGTTCGAGGCGCACGCCGGGATCGAGAAGGCCGTGAAGGAAGTGCTGTGGCCGGTCTGGCGCGAGACGCACCACCTGACGAGCAACCTGCGCGTCACGTTCCAGGACGGGGACAATGCGCGTGGCGTCTGCGACGTCGATTGCATGGGCTCGCTGCGCGACGACTCGGTGCAGATGATCAGCGCCACCTACAGCGACCACTTCCAACGTCGCAACGGAACGTGGAAGATTTTGCGCCGCGACGTCGTGATCCATTACTTCAACCCGATTCCCGGCGCGCAGATGACGAAGCCGCCCGCCGGCTGAACCGGCAACGACAGGGGAACACCATGGGACTGCTGACCGTTTCCGAGGGCCGCGACGTCTACTTCGAAGACCATGCGGGACCGGGGCTGCCGGTGCTGCTGATCCACGGCTGGGGCATGAGTTGCCGCGTCTGGGACAGCACGCTCGTCGCGCTGGAACGGGGCGGGCACCGCGTAGTCGCGTTCGACCAGCGCGGCTGCGGCAACTCGGACAAGGACTTCCGCGAGGTCTCGGTGGAATCGTCCGGCGCGGATGCGGTCGCCGTGCTGCGTCACCTCGGCATCCGGCGCGCCGCGGTCAACGGCTGGTCGCTCGGCGGTGCGGTCGCGGTCGAAGCCGCGCGCCGGCTCGGACCGGATTGTGCGGGCGTGATCCTCACGGGCGGCGCCTCGCCTCGCTACGTGCAGGCGCCGGATTTCCCCCACGGCAATCCTCCGGGCAGCCCGGTCGAGTCGGTGAACGCGCTGCAGCTCGACCGCGCCAATTTCTTCGACGGGCTCACCAAGGCGGTCTGCGCGATCCCGCAGAGCGATGCGATGAACGCGTGGCTGTGGTCGATCTTCATGCAGACGTCGCCGGCGGCCGACCGTGCCCTCGCGCAGCTCGACTCGCTCGACCAGCGGGAGGCAATTCGTGCCCTCGAGTGCCCGCTGCTCTCGATCGTCGGCGGCAAGGACGTGTTCGTCGCCCCCGACATCGGCCGCTACGCCGCGAAGATCGCGCGACGGGGCAAGCTCGCCGAGTTCCCCGACTGCGGACACGCGCCGTTCATCGAGGACGGCCCGCGTTACCGCCAGGTCGTGCTCGACTTCCTCGGCTCGCTCGGTTGACAGGGGGCCGTCCCATGCCGCGCCACGTCAATTTCGGTCTCTGGTACGACTTCCGCAATCCCGCGCCGTGGTCCGTGCCGTTCGAGCAGCTCTACGCGCAATGCCTGGACCAGATCGTCGGCGCCGAACAGCTCGGCTTCGATTCGATCTGGATGACCGAGCACCACTTCTGCGACGACGGCTACACGCCCTCCCCGCTCGTGATGGCAGGCGCCATCGGCGCGCGGACCCGGCGCATGCGCATCGGCACGAACCTCATGATCCTGCCGCTGCACAACCCCGTGCGGATCGCCGAGGACGCCGCGACGCTGTCGCTGCTGACCGGGGGCCGGTTCGACCTCGGCGTCGGGATCGGCTACCGCGAGCTCGAGTTCCGCGAGTTCGGGCGTGAACTCAAGCAGCGGCCGAGCCTGATGGAGGAAGGCTTCGCGATCATCCGCAAGGCCTGGGCCGGCGAGCGACTCAACTTCGAGGGCAAGCGCTTCAAGGTCGGCGACGTCCGCATCACGCCCGCGCCCGAGCACGCGCCGAGGCTCTTCCTGGGCGGCATGGCGGAGCCCGCGATCGACCGCGCCGCGCGCATCGCCGACGGTTTCCTGTCGACCGGCGGCATCGGCAACGACGTCTACGTGAAGTGCCTCGAGAAGAACGGCCGCCGGCCGGAGGAAGGCGTCATCATCGCCGGTCACTGGGCGCTGATCTCCGACGATCCCGAGCGCGAAGCCACCATCGTCGGCCCGCACGCGCTGTACCAGAGCAACCAGTACATCGAGTGGGGCGCGTTCGGCCCTCCGGAGACCACGCCCCGTTTCCCCGACGCAGCCACCGCACTGCAGATGGGCCTGTACGAACTGTGGGACGCTGACACGGCCGTCGCGAAACTGACCGAGCTGCTCGCGACGTATTCACAGATCCAGGACGTGCATTTCTGGGCCCAGTTGCCCGGCGAGCCCGTGACCTCGGGACAGCGTCGGATCGAGTACATGGCGAAGCACGTGCTGCCGCGCGTGCGCGCCGCGCTGTGAGCACCGCAGGGGGCGCATGAGCAACGAATTGCGGCGCGCGTTCGGCCACTACCCCACCGGCGTCACCGTGATCACGACCACCACGCCCGAAGGGCGCTGGATCGGCATGACCGCGAACAGCTTCTCGTCCCTGTCGCTCGAACCGCCGCTCGTGCTGTGGAGCATCGCCAAGTCCTCGACCAATTACGACGTCTTCCGCAATGCACCCCATTTCGCGGTGCACGTGCTGCATTCGGGGCAGGCCGCGCTTGCGCGCCAGTTCGCGACGCGGGACTGCGATCGCTTCGCGGGCCTGCAGTGCGAGCCGGGGCGCGGCGGCTCCCCGCTGCTCGAGGATTTCCACGCGTGCTTCGACTGCGAGACGCACGAGGTGCTCGACGGGGGCGATCACGTCATCATCGTCGGGCGCGTGCTCGAGTGTCGTGAGCGCGCCGGCGACCCGCTGATCTTCTACCGCGGCCGGTTCCTGGAGACGCTCGGGCCCGGCGCGTAGAATCGCCGCGCGCCATGCGGGGAGAGAGGGGAGGCAACTTGTTGGCAACCAGCAAGTCGGCTATGATGGACGAAATGAACAAAGCGACGACGGACGGCTCCATGCCGCGTGCGCGCCGCAAGCAGGCCGAACGCACGGCACTCTCTGACCGCAAGCTCACCGAGGCGGCGATCCGGCTGCTCGTCGAACGCGGCGTGCAGGGCACCACGCTGCAGGCCGTGGGTGAACTCGCCGGCTACAGCCGCGGCCTCGCCACGCACCGGTTCGGGTCCAAGGGCGGCTTGTTCGCCAACGTGCTCGAGGTCGCGAGCCGCGACTGGCTCAAGCGTATGCAGAAGGCGGTCGGCACCCGCACCGGCGTCGAGGCCCTCTGCGCCGCCACCGACGCGGTCGAGAAGTTCATGCGCGATCGCCCCGACGAGCTCACCGTGATGTACCTGCTCTGGTTCCTCGGCATCGACCGCAGCGCCGAGTACCAGTCGAATATCGCGAAGGTGCACAAGGCGCAGCGCCGCGACGTGGCCGCGTGGATCCGCGCAGGCCAGCAGGCCGGCACCGTCGCCGCCGACGTCGAGCCCCTGCGCGTCGCCGAGCAGTACGCCGCATCGATGGCGGGCATCATCTACCAGTGGCTCGCCGACCCGGGCATCCCGGTCGGCCTGATGTTCGGGGAACTCAAGAACAACCTGCGTCACCGCCTGGAACTGCCCGCGGCCCGGACCGCGCGACTGGCCGGGGCGAAGTCGCGCAAGGGCGCGACAGACCGCACGAAGAGGGACGCCAACGGCAATGGTCGTCACGCGGGCGCCGGTCGCTGAGGCAGGCGGACGCGCCTAGGGCGCGTCGACCCGGGGCGGATGGCCCGGGAAGGTGAAGTCGCACGATGCCCTGGCGTCGTAGCGCACCCACTCGTACGGCGCGAGGCGCACGCCCTCGTATCTGAAGGTGCCGGCCCAGCCCGCCGCCGTCGCATCCACCGGCCAGGCGTTCATCATGATCTTCTGGTACGAATCCGTCGGCTTCGGCGTCTGGATCAGCGGCGTGTCGTAGAACTGGTCGACGCGCTGGCCGTCGACGTACCACTCGAGCCCGCCCTCGAACCAGCGGAACCCGTAATTGTGATGGCCCGTGGCGGCATCGAAGCCCAGTTGCACCACGCGTTCGTTGTGCGAGGCGTAACCGTCGTCGTTGGTCCAGAAGTTGAACTGGACGCGCGTCGTGTCGAACCCGAGGAACTCGATGTCGATCTCGTTGTGCTTGCCATTGCCGCCGTTGTCGTACGGACCGGCGAACGTGAAGAACGACGTCACCACGCCGGACTGCCGGATCGGCTTGAACCGGGCCTCGTAGCAGCCGTAGCCGTGGAAACCGCGGGTCCGGTACTCGCCCGAGCTGTAGGGCTGGCCGAGGAAAGCGCGGTTGCTGAGCTTGAGGGTCATCGCGCCGGACGCGGCGTCGTGGACGACGTGGTCCGCGCGCCAGGCGTTGTCGAACGGCGATCCGTTGGTCCACCGGTCCGCCTTCATCCAGCGCGTGGTGTCGTACGCCTCGAGCTGGTCGATGAACGACCCGAGCGGCACCACGGCCGGCGTGTTGCCGCGTCGCGCCGCGACCGCCTCGGAGAACATCGCGACGACGAGGCCGCCCGCGACGGTCGCAACGATCAGCCGTGAGCCCAGTGCCGATCGGTCCGTGAAGTCGTTCCGCTGCATCTCGGTCCTCCCGCGGCATGGCTGCACTGCGACCCGTCGCACCGGCCGCATCGCGCCGCCTCCCCTCGTTGTTCTTGCGGTCCGAAGCCGCCGCGGCTCGCCCCGTCAAGCGCAGGCTAGCCGTTCTGTGACGCGCGTCAATCGCAGCGTGACATAACGTGCGTCACGTGCGTCCGACCGGTCAGCCGGCCGAAGTCACCGCGGAGCGGCCGGCGAGCGAACGCGCGCCCCCCTCGATCGTTTCGGCGCGCGCTACGAGTGCCGCAATGCGCGCGTCCTCGAGCCAGGGACGCAGGTTCCAGTCGAGTCGTGCCCACCAGCCGTGTCGCCAACCGCCGGCGACGGCAGTCTCGAGGTGTGCGAGGCCTTCCTCGATCCTGCCCAGCAGCAGGCACGCCGTCGCGGTCCAGTAACGCACGTCGCCGCTCACGATGCCCTGCGCGAAATACCCTTCGGCGCGCTCGACGAAGTTCTGCAGGTCCTCGCGACCGCGCGCCTCGTCCCCGCTCACGAGTCGCAGGTGCGCGCAGGTGATCGAGTGCGGCAGGCGCCACACCCATTCGTCGTTCAGGATCTCGTCGACTTCGCGGCATGGACTGAGCGTCGCGGCCTCGTAGCACGCGAGCGCGTCGTCGGGTCGACCCAGCGCCACGTGTGCGTACGCGCGCTGCGCGGGGCCGATCGCGGCGCCCGCGGCGCCTGCGGCGATGCGCAGCAGTGCCTCGCGCTCGTCGCGCGCCATGTGCAGAGCGACCACGAGCTCGACGTCGAACTGGTTGTCGGCCGCGAGCGCGCGTGCCTCCTCGACCGCCGTGGCGGCCTCGCCGGGCCGGCCGAGCTGCAACAGCAGCAGCGCGCGGCGCGCGCGATAGAACGCCCGTCCCGGGGCGATCCTGATCGCACACTCCACCCAGCGCAGCGCCTCGTGCACGCGACCGCGCGTCGCCTCGAGCCGGGTCATGCCCGAGCACGGCACGGGGAACTGCGGATCGAGCTCGATCGCCGCGAGGAAACGCTCGCGCGCCTCCTGGTCGCGCCCGAACCGCAGCGCATCGAAACCCGCGTTCGTGACGACGATCGGCGCGAGCGGATCGAGCCGGTACACGCGCAGGTTCCGTTCGGTAGCCTCGGCGAACCGGCCCTGCATCAGCAACGCGAGGCCCAGCCAGACGTGCGCCATGGAATACCCGGCGTTGAGCTCGATGGCGCGCTGGAACGCCTGCTCGGCCGCCTTGGCATCGCCTTCGGTGAGCCGCACGAGCCCGAGTGAGGCGTGCGCCTCGGCGAGTTCCGGCGCCAGCTCGAGCGCCCGGTCGACGGCCGGTCGCGCGCGCGCGATCGCGTCCCCGACCGGCAGGTTGCCGTAATGTCGCACGCACAGGAGCAGCGCCGCGTCGGCAATGCCGGTGTAAGCGAGTGCGTAGCCCGGGTCCAGCTCGACCGCGCGCTGGAACAGCGACGCGGCGCGCTGCAACGACGCCTCGGCGCGTTTGTGGAAATGGTGCCGGCCGAGCAGGTACGCGTTGTAGGCCTCGAAACTCGAAGGCGCGTCGAGCCTCGCCGGCGTGCCGAGCGGCTGACCGTAGCGCTGGCCGACGGCCTCGATCACCGCCTGCGAGATCTCGCTCTGCAACTGGAAGACGTCGCCGAGTCGCCTCTCGAACGTGCGAGACCAGACCTGGAAACCGTCCGCGGCACCGACCAGTTGCACGTCGATGCGCACGCGATCCTCGTGCCGGCGCAGGCCGCCCTCGAGCAGCGTCGCGACGTTGAGCCGGCGCCCGATCGTGCGCGCGTCCTCGTGGCGCCCCTTGAACGCGAACGAGGACGTGCGCGCCGCGACGCGCAGCCCCGGCACGCCGGCGAGCTGGTTGCGGATTTCCTCGGCGAGACCGTCCGAGAAGTATTCGTCGTCCGGGTTGCGACTCAGGTTCGTGAACGGCAGGACCGCGACCGAATTCTCGGGCGCCGGCGTCTGCGTGACCGCGGGTCGATCGCGCGTCGCGTCGTCGGGTGCGAGCGCCAGCGTGCGCACGATGCCGCGTGGAGTGACGTCGAAGACCCACGCCAACACCAGCGCCACGGGCAGGCCAGCCACGAGCGCAGCGATCACGAACCGCGTATAGCCCGCGAGGTCGAAGGCATCGAGCAACAGGTCGGCGACCTGCGCGAGGACCCACGCGCCGGCGAGATACCACGCGGCGACGCGCAGGACGCGCCGGCGCAGCACTTCCGACCACCAGAACCCGAGTCGTGCCATCCGCCTCCCCTGGCCGGGCTCGTGACCGCCCAGGAACGTGCACGGCCCCGGTTTCAACGACGCTCGGGGCCGGTCGGTTCGGCGGGCCTCACCTTCCCGGTCGAGTCGCCATCCTGCCCCGGCGCGTTCACATTTACCATCCAAGGGGTGCCGAACCGGTCGACCAGCATGCCGAATGCATCGGCCCAGAAGGTCTGCTGCAGCGGCATCTGCACGGTTCCGCCGTCGCCCAGCTCGCCGAACACGCGCTGCGCCTCCTCGACCGATTCGTAATTCATCGACAGCGCGAAGCCGCGGATGCCTTCGAACGGGTCTTCGCTCACGGCGTCCGACGCCATCAGCGCGCGGCCGTCGATGACGAGTCGCGCGTGCATGATGCGCTGGGCCCGGTCGGGCCCGACGTCGCTCGCAGCCGGCGACTCGGCATAGGTCCGCATCACTTCGAGCTTGCCGTGGAACACGCGCTCGTAGAAGCGCATCGCCTCCGCGCAGTTGCCGTCGAAGAACAGGTAGGCGTCGAGGTGGGCCATGGTCGTCTCCGCATCGCTGGAGTAATCATGCTCCCCGCTCCAGCGCGCGGCGGAAATCGGACGGCCGCCGACACGCGAGGGTGCGCCTGCGCGCAAAGGGCGATGAACCCTCGTCGACGGCTCTGGTCAGAGCGGATGACCATCAGGTCACGGCGCGCGTCCATCCGTGCAAGGCGCAGCGCACCGGCGGCGGCCCATAGCCTCTGCCTATCAAATTCGGCCTAACAATCTATTGGCTCTAAGAAGGCCGCACCGGGACAATGCACGTCACCCCTACCGTCCTGCCGTGCAGGCACCTGTTTCGACTGGAGTTGAACGCATGAACCTGATCAACACGACCATCAAGCCCTTCAAGACCACCGCCTACCACAACGGCAAGTTCGTCGAGGTGACGGACCAGACCGTGCGCGGCAAGTGGTCGGTCTTCATCTTCATGCCGGCCGCCTTCACCTTCAACTGCCCGACGGAAGTCGAGGACGCCGCGGACAACTATGGCGAGTTCCAGAAGATGGGCGCGGAGGTCTACATCGTCACGACCGACACGCACTTCTCGCACAAGGTGTGGCACGAGACCTCGCCCGCAGTCGGCAAGGCCAAGTTCCCGCTCGTCGGCGACCCGACGCACCAGCTGACGCGCGCCTTCGGCGTGCACATCGAGGAAGAAGGCCTCGCGCTCCGCGGCACGTTCGTCGCGAATCCGGACGGCGTCATCAAGACGCTCGAGATCCACGACAACGCGATCGCGCGCGACGTCAAGGAGACGCTGCGCAAGCTCAAGGCGGCGCAGTACGTCGCGGCCAATCCGGGCGAGGTCTGCCCGGCCAAGTGGAACGACGGCTCGAAGACGCTGAAGCCGTCGCTGCAGCTGGTCGGCAAGATCTGACGCCTCCGGGAAATTTCCCGCGCCACCCTCGCCTCTCCCGCCTCGCGGCGGGAGAGGTCGATCCAGCGACCTGAACGAGATGCCACCGATGCTCGACACCGACCTCACGCAGCAACTGCAGGATTACCTCGGCCGGATGACGCAGCCGATCGAGATCGTCGCGTCGCTCGACGACAGTGACGCCGCGGGTGAAATGGCGGCGCTGCTGCAGGACATCGCGCCGCTGTCGAGCCTGATCAGCTACCGGGAACTTCGCGGCGCGACCGTCGCCGAGGGTACCCGCACGCCTTCGTTCCGGATCACGCGGGCGGGCGAAGACTTCGGGATCACCTTTGCCGGCATCCCGCTGGGCCACGAGTTCACGTCGCTCGTGCTCGCGCTGCTGCAGGCCGGCGGCTACCCGCCCAAGGTCGACGCCGCGGTGATCGAGCAGATCGGCGCGCTCGAGGGCGACCATGCGTTCGAAGTGTTCATCTCGCTCTCCTGCCACAACTGCCCCGAGGTCGTGCAGTCGCTCAACCTGATGGCCGTGCTCAACCCGCGCGTGCGCGTCACGACGATCGACGGCGCGCTGTTCCAGGACGAAGTCGAACGGCGCCAGGTCATGGCCGTGCCATACGTGTTCCTGAACGGACGTCCGTTCAACCAGGGCCGCATCAGCCTCGAGGAACTGCTCGCGAAGGTCGACACGCGCGCGGGCGAGCGCGCGGCGGAACAGATCAAGGCCAAGGACACGTTCGACGTGCTGGTGGTGGGCGGTGGCCCGGCCGGTTCGTCTGCCGCCATTTACGCCGCCCGCAAAGGCATCAGGACCGGCGTGGTGGCGGACCGTTACGGCGGCCAGGTGCTCGACACGCTCGGCATCGAGAACTTCATTTCGGTCAAGGAGACCGAGGGCCCGAAGCTGGCCGCGGCGCTCGAGGAGCACGTCAAGCGCTACGACGTCGACATCATGAACCTGCAGCGCGCAGCGGCGCTGGAACCTGCCGGAGCCGACGGCCTGCTGACCGTTCGCCTCGAAAGCGGCGCCTCGCTCAGGAGCCGCACTGTGATCGTCGCGACCGGCGCACGCTGGCGCCAGATGAACGTGCCCGGTGAAAAGCAGTACGCCGGCAAGGGCGTCGCCTATTGCCCGCACTGCGACGGGCCGCTGTTCAAGGGCAAGCGCGTGGCGGTGATCGGCGGCGGCAACTCCGGCGTCGAGGCCGCGATCGACCTCGCCGGGATCGTCGCGCACGTCACGCTGATCGAGTACGACGGCAGGCTCCGTGCAGACGAGGTGTTGCAGCGCAAGCTGCGCAGCCTCCCCAACGTGCGAGTGATCGTCTCGGCGCAGACGACCGAGGTGCACGGCGCGGGCGGCAAGGTCGACGCCCTGTCGTACAGGGACCGCGCGAGCGGTGACGTGCACCGGCTGGATCTCGAGGGCGTGTTCGTGCAGATCGGCCTGCTGCCCAACACGGACTGGCTCAAGGGCACCGTGGCGCTCTCACCGCGCGGCGAGATCGTGGTCGATGACCGGGGCCAGACCTCGGTGGCCGGCGTGTTCGCGGCCGGCGACGCGACGACCGTGCCCTACAAGCAGATCATCATCGCGATGGGCGAAGGCTCGAAGGCTGCGCTGAGCGCGTTCGACCACCTGATCCGCGTGCCGGTCGCCGCAGCGGGCGAAGCCGCGGCGGCCTGAGCGAGGGCCGCACGGACGCGGTTGACGGAAGACCGTCACGAGCCATGGAGGGCGAGTGCTAGCCCCCATGGACGGGTTTACGGCGTGTCTTCCGACCGAATG